>NZ_JBMMKT010000019.1:0-51498 GCF_057626615.1 Marinomonas sp. HM11-D
CGATTTCAATATGGTGACTCGGTGTAAAACAATGTCACATGAAGTACGCTTCAATTACGTCCCATTCGTCTAGTGGCCTAGGACACCGCCCTTTCACGGCGGTAACAGGGGTTCGAACCCCCTATGGGACGCCATCTTCCTAATCTGATATGATTCACCTTTCTGTTTGAGATCAATCATATGCAGTGGTTCAAAAATTTTAATCCTGATAGCTCCATCGCCATTTCTGATCGTGGTTTAGCCTACGGTGACGGTTTATTTGAAACCATCGCAACGCAGTCTGGCTCAATTCCAGCATTGTCTTTCCATCAAGCCCGCTTGGCTCGTGGCTGTAAGCGCTTAGGTTTCGATGTGCCCACTGAGTTGTGGCAGCAATGGTGGTTGTTTGTTCAAGAGCAAGCAATCGAGAATCCTGATTGTGGTATCAAGGTGATGCTGACCCGAGGCAGTGGTGGTCGAGGTTATTTGCCACCTGAACAGCCTAAATTTGAGTTTTTGGTTGGCGTGTTTGAAGCGCCTAATTACCAGGTGCAGCAGAAAACAGGCGTGTCCTTGTTGGTGTCGCCGATACAGGCATCGATCAACCGCTCATTTAGTGGTCTTAAGCACCTAAATCGTTTGGAAAATGTCCTAGCTAAACAGTCTTTGTCGAGCCAAGCTTACGAAGCAGTGCTTCTGGATGCCAACAAGCATTTGGTTGAGTGTGTGCAAAGTAATCTCTTCTGGATCAAACATGCTCAGTTGTATACGCCAGCACTGCATCAGTCTGGTGTGCAAGGGAGTTATCGAGCGAGAGTATTGTCTAGCTTTGAGGGGGTTGTGAATATGGGCTCCTATGGGCTGGATGTCTTGTATCAGGCAGACGAAATATTTGTCACCAATGCTTTAAGTGGCATTCTGCCGGTCACACAATTTGCAGATAAAACCTTGCCGATCGGACGGCTAACACAAAAATTAATGGATCAAGTTTAAGAAACATGAAACTAGTTAAACGAATAACGCTGGCGGCTTTGGTTGCAATGACGTTGGTGGCGGTGGGAGCGGGTTGGGCTTATAACGCCCTGACCAAACCTATGAATTTGACTGAGGCGACCCAATTTGATGTGGAGCGTGGCGCATCCATCATTAAGCTTGGCAATCAGTTGGCGGAAAAAGGCTGGATTGAGCATCCGATTTTGGCTCGTCTAGTCCACCAATTAAATCCTCAAATCGTACCAAAGGCGGGTAAATACGATATTTACCCAGGCATGAGTCTAATGGAAACCCTAGCGCTGTTTGATACTGGTGAAGTAGTATTTTATCCAGTCACGCTGCTTGAGGGGCATACTTTCCGAGAATACCTAAAAGCCATGCAAGCCAAGGGCAATATCGAGATGACATTGCTTGAGCTAACCGATAAAGAAATTGCTGAAGAGTTGGGATTAGAGCAAGCTTCTCCCGAAGGTATGTTATTTGCCAACACTTTCCGCTATCACGATGGCGATACCGATTTAGATATCTTGAAGCAATCCAACCAACTACTGCAAGCGACGCTAGATGAGTTGTGGGAGGGCAAGGCCAAAGATTTGCCTTACAAAACGCCTTATGAAGCTCTGATTATGGCGTCGATTATTGAAAAAGAAACCGGTGTACCCGAAGAGCGCCCACTGATCGCCCGCGTGTTTATTAGCCGTCTGAAAAAAGGTATGCGTTTACAAACGGATCCAACGGTGATTTATGGTATGGGCGAGCGTTACAAGGGCAATATCACCCGTGCGGATCTGCGCCGCCATACGCCTTACAACACCTATCAAATTGATGGTTTACCGCCAACACCGATTGCCAACGTGGGTCGAGAGGCCATCCATGCGGCGCTCAATCCCGGCGAAACAAAGGCTCTCTATTTTGTCGCGAAAGGTGATGGAACGCATGTATTCTCCAACACACTGGTAGAGCACAATGCGGCCGTTGCGGAATTTCAGCGTAAGCGTCGTAAAAATTACACCTCCACGCCATCGAATTAGAAGGATTACTGATGACAGGTAAATTTATTTCGCTAGAAGGCGGTGAAGGGGCTGGTAAAAGCTCAGCTATTCAAGCCATTCAGACTTGGCTAGAACAGCAGGGCATCGAGTATGTGCTAACTCGTGAACCTGGTGGCACGCCCATGGCAGAAGAAATCCGCGCATTGGTATTGTCTGCACGTGAGGAGAAAGTCGCCCCTAATACTGAATTGCTGTTGGTGTTCGCATCTCGAGTACAACATTTAAGTGAAAAGATTCTACCGGCGCTGGCACAAGGCAAATGGGTTATCAGTGACCGTTTTGTTGATTCTAGCTATGTCTACCAAGGCATTGCCCGCGGCATTGATGAAAGCATTATTGATGGCCTAGTAGAGACATTTCTAAAGGGGCAGTTACCAGAGAGAACCTTGTTAATGGATGTGCCAGTCGAGATTGGTATGAGTCGTGTGCAAACGCGCGGTGAATCCAACCGTTTAGATGGTGAGTCTTTGGCGTTCCATGAAAAAGTGCGTCATGGCTTTCTTAAGCGTGCTGCACAGGATGCTGATCGCTTTGCTGTCATTGATGCCAGTCAAAGTATCGAATCGGTAGAGCAGCAGATCATTGCTCAGTTGAATCAACTGATCGTGGAGCCAAGTGCATGAATGCCTTAGCGCCTTGGCTTGAGCAGGATTACCAGCAAGCGCAACAGTGGCGTCGCCAAGGGAAATTTCATCACGCCTTATTGATCAGTGGTATCAATGGGGTGGGGCAAAATGCCTTTGCGGAAGCCATGGCCAAGCTGTTGCTGTGTGAGAAAACCGATAACGCCCCTTGTGGACAGTGTCACAGTTGTCAGGTGGCAAAAGCGGATACCCATCCAGATCTGATGGTTCTTGATGGCCAAGAAGGTGGTATTCGTGTGGATGCCGTGCGCCAAGTCGTGGCGAAAGTAGCGAACAAACCGCAGCTGGGCTATTCCAAAGTGGTGTTGTTGCACGACGCACACCAGATGAATGTCAATGCGGCCAACGCTATTCTAAAAGCACTAGAAGAGCCGCCATCGTCGACTTTTTTCATTTTGACAACGCACACCTCTCGTTCACTGATGCCGACCATACTCAGTCGTTGTCAGCGCATGACCTTGCCAACTCCCAATGCAGATCAAGTGAGCCAATGGCTGCTTAATGAGGCTAAGGTAGATGCGTCCAATTTATTGTGGTTCAGTCAAACGCCGTATCACTTGTTAGCGCTAACGCAATCCCCCAGCTTTGACATGCTGCAGCAGTTACCAGCATGGTTGAGCGATTGGCTACAGGGCAACCTACGCACCGACGAATTTGCTGGCAAGGCAGGCAAAGAAACCACCGCAGACTTCATTGATGGTTTATTGGCGTTATTAACTCAATCGGTGCAATACACGGTCACAGGGCAATGTCATGAGCAAGTTCGCCATGCGGTGACAGGCTTGTTGGCCCGCTATGATATTTATCGACTGATGGGCTTTATCCAGAACTTAACTGAATTAAAGTCACAGCTTGATAAAACCCATTTAAACCCCACTATACAAATTATTGGCGAATTAAATTCTTGGTAAGGTAAATGTTAGTAGATTCTCACTGTCACTTAGACAAACTCGACGTAAATGCTTATGACAATGGTGTGCAAGGTGCCATTGATGCCGCGAGAGATAACGGCGTAAATCAGATCTTAACGATTTCTGTGGATCTAGACAGCTTTGAGAATGTTTACAGCTTTACTGAACGTGCTGGCATTATTGCCAGCTGTGGCGTGCATCCATTACACAAAGAAGGCTTGCTAAGTTCTCCAGATCGTTTGTTCTACCTTGCTTCACAAGACAAGGTAGTTGCGATCGGTGAAACGGGTTTGGATTACTTTTACGATAAAGAGCCTGAACTGCACGTGGCTCAAAAAGAAAGTTTTGCGGTACATTTGGATGTGGCAGGTCAGCTGAAATTGCCGACCATTATCCATACCCGCGATGCGAAACAAGATACATTAGAGCTAATCAAAGCGCACGGTAGTTTAGACGTCGGTGGAGTGCTGCATTGCTTCACTGAAGATTACGACATGGCGAAAAGTGCCTTAGATTTGAACTACTTAATTTCTATTTCCGGCATTGTTACGTTTAAAAATGCTGAGGATTTGCGTGACACAGTACGCAAGTTGCCATTAGAGTCATTAATTGTAGAAACGGATTCTCCTTATTTAGCGCCCATTCCTCACCGTGGCAAAAAAAATGAGCCGAAGTATGTACGTGATGTGGCTCAATTCGTCGCAGATATTAAGCAAATTCGCTTAGAGGAATTGATGGAGATTAGTTCCGCTAACTTCCATCGCAAGTTCTCTAAAGTAGACCCAAGCGACGTATTACTTTAATAACAACGAAAAATACAGCACCTTGTGGGTCAAGGTGTTGTCTTCAAAAGGACCTGTAAGATGTCAAAAATGGTTCAGTCTTTAGCGCCAAGTGCGCTTGCAGCTAAATTAGAAAGTGGCAAACTTCCCTTCGAAACTTTAAGTCAACTTGAGCCGCTCAGTGGGATTTTAGGACAAGAGCGCGCGGTCGAAGCGATTCAATTTGGTGTGGCGATGCATCGCCCAGGCTACAACATCTTTGTTATGGGCGGTGCCGGTACTGGCCGCTCATCCTATGTCACCAGCTACCTAAAAAGCGAAGCAAAACGTAAACCAGCACCAAGTGAGTGGGTTTACCTTAACAACTTTAAAGACACGCGTTCACCAAAAGCGATTGAATTTAATCCGGGCCAATCAAAAGTATTTGAGCAAGACATTCGTGCTCTGATCGACGGCTTGATGGCAACTTTCCCTGCGGCGTTTGAAAACCCAAATTACCAACAACAAAAGAGTGCCATTGATCGTGCTTTTAATGATCAATACGAATCTGCCATCAACCTAGTTGAGCGTCATGCTTCTAAAATCGGCGTGGCTATGTTCCGTGATGCATCATCGGTTAGCTTTGCGCCCATGCGTGATGGTAAAGCGCTAGAAGAAGCAGACTTCGCTAGTTTAACCGATGAAGAGCGTGATGATTTCCAAGCGGGTGTGTCTGAACTTGAAGGCATGCTGAATGACGAGCTGCTAAGTCTACCAACTTGGAAGCGTATTTCTTACGAAGCCTTGCGAGAGCTAAATCTTGCGACGGTGGAAGAAGCACTGGATCCCTTAATGGCACCGCTGTTTGAGAAATACACGGGCGTTGAGCAAGTACTGAAATTCTTAAACGAAATGCGTGAAGACTTGGATAAGGTGATCATTGATCAGTTTGTTGATGACAAGTCTTCTGAGAACCGCGATGAGTCGAGCCGCCGCAGCATGTACGAAGAAATGTACTTGCCAAACGTGGCGGTGACGCATACCACTGATGGCGGTCAGCCAGTGGTGTACGAACCGCATCCAACTTACCGCAATCTGTTTGGTCAAGTGGAATACAGCTCAGACCAAGGTATGCTGATTACCAGTTACCGTTTGATTCGTTCTGGTAGCTTGCATGCGGCCAACGGTGGTTACTTAATTTTGGATGCGGAAAAACTGCTGACGGATCATTACCTATGGGAAGCTTTAAAGCGCGCCCTAAAGAGTAAAACCCTTAAGATCGAGCATCCGTATGCAGATATGGGTCTGATGAGCACTACCACCTTGTCACCGGAAGACTTGCCGCTGCAAGTGAAGGTGATCTTGATCGGCTCTCGCGAGATCTACTACTTGCTACAAGATGCGGATCCAGACTTCCAAGAAATGTTCCGTGTCTTGGTGGATTTTGACGACTCCCTAAAACGTAACCCAGAAACGGAATTAGCGTTTGCCCGTCTATTGAAAGATCGTGTGGCAAAAGAAGGCTACGCCGATGTGACCGACGCGGGTGTGGCTGAGCTGATTGAGTACAGCAGTCGCCTTGCTGAACATCAGAAAGAAATGGCAGCTAAAATCGGTGATGTGTTCGAGTTATTAGGTGAAGCGGACTTTAATCGTCAATTGGCGAAAGATGAGCTGATCACTGACATTCACGTGAAACGTGCTTTGGCGGCGAAAAAACACCGTACTGGCCGTGTGGCAGAGAAGATCATCGAAGAAATCGTCGATGGTACGATTTTGCTAGAAAGTGAAGGTCAAGCCATTGGTAATATCAATGGTCTAACCGTGATGCAGATCGGTGACAGCAGCTTTGGTGCGCCAGCGCGTATTTCGACCACGGTTTACCCTGGCGGCAAAGGCATCGTCGATATCGAGCGCGAATCGAACCTTGGTCAAAGTATTCACTCGAAAGGTGTCTTGATCTTGTCAGGTTACTTGGGTCATCGCTATGCTCAGGAATACCCATTAGACATCAGTGCATCGATTGCGATGGAGCAAAGCTACGGTTACGTGGATGGCGACAGTGCCTCAACCGCAGAGCTATGCTGTCTATTGTCAGCCTTGATCAATGTGCCCTTGCGCCAAGATTTGGCGATTACTGGTTCCTTGAACCAATACGGCCAAGTGCAAGCAATCGGCGGTGTAAACGAGAAAATCGAAGGCTTCTTCAATGTCTGTAACGCACGTGGCTTAACCGGCACACAAGGTGTGATTATTCCGAAGTCTAACGTGATTAACCTGATGCTCAATGACGAGGTTATCGAAGCCGTTGAAGCAGGTAAATTCCATGTTTATGCGGTTGAGAAAGCGGACGAAGCCCTGCACCTATTGACAGGTATCGAGCCGGGTGTGGCGGATAAAGATGGTAACTACCCAGAAGGCACCTTGTCGGCTCGTATTCTTAAGCGCCTAGAAGAGATTTCTAAGCTAGGTGAGGAAGAAGACGAGGAAGAGGGTAAAGAGAAAGACAAAGAAAAAGCCAAAGATGGCAAATCTAAGTCTGGCTCGGATAAGTCGAAAGAGAAAAAAGACTAATACTTGCCTTGGGTGCGTTTAATAAAGCCAGCTTCGCAGTTGTCTGAAACGATCCAATACAGTGTGTAATAGAGGTCGCCACTTTCAAAGTAAGTGGCGACCTCTTTGCGTTTGCTGGGGTGGTGGCGTTTCAATACTTGCGGGCGTCGAAAGCTATTGCCACCCATAATGCCGCTGGAAGCATTCATCGCCGCGGCCATGGCGCTACGGTCATCACATTCGACCGCCTTTCCTGTTGTACTGGTGAGCAGTGCAGCAGTGGAAATAAGGGTTAATAAAGCAAAATGCCTACATTTGTTCATATACAAATTTTGGGGTTTCTTAAAATGATTTGACCATGTTAGGTAAAACCAATTTGCCGACGCAAGTTTTTACCCCATGAAATACCGAATAACCCTCTAACTTATGGCAAATTATCTGTTTTCAAGGAACTCTACTGACAGATACGCAGTCATTAGGGTAGAGTTTAGCGATTTATTGAATAATGGAGAGAGTAATGATTAGTCCTAAAATGATTCTAGGTGGTGTGTTGCTTACAGCGAGTGCTGGTGCTTTCGCCCATAATGGCTGTGGTCACACCGAGCTACATCATGATATGGAAGTGCTAAAAACGGAAATGAAGAGTCTGGCGTTTGACGTTAAGAAAGAAGACTTCGCTGCCGCAGATGCACGTATTGATGGCATTATTCAAACATTGCGTGAAGCCCGTGAAGAATCACCATACATGTTTAAAGAAAAAGAGTTGGCGGGTGAAGAGCTAGCGTCTCGCCAAGCAGATTACCAATCAGTGATCGATGATACTATCACGGCTTTTGAGGCACTGGATGCTGCGGTCATTGCCAAGGATGCTAAGGCGGCACAGACTGCCCTAGGTGAAGTGGGTAACCTGCGTAAAAAAGGTCACCGTGCATTTAAGGCAGATTGTTAATCTTTGAGCGATCAGCGTGACCTCGATGAACTAGATTGATACAATAGGCGTCTTGTTAGAGAGGTTAATTATGTCTCGCGTAAAGAAATCCCGTAGCATGAAAGGGAAGCTTGGTAAAACCGGTACCAAGGAAATGCTAAAAGAGCAGAGGAAAGCCCGTAAAGCTGCTTCTCCTTCTAAATTTGATGCTAAAAAAGCGAAGCAGCGCAAAGATCAAGCTCATCGTAAGCTTGAGCGTTTAGGTCTACTTCCTGAAAAAGAAGTAGCGCAACCTAAAGTGCGTCCAAAGCGCTTTACTTTCACTCCTAAGGTGGACGATTCTGCAAACTCTTCAGTAGAACAAACGACGTCAGAAGACTCGATCAAGAATGAACTACTGAAAGCGTTAACAGAGCAAAACTAATAATAAATTGAAAAGGCTGCATAAATTATGCAGCCTTTTTTTGTGCCAAAATTTTCTTGGGTAATTGTTGAGGGGGCTTGATTGCATGGAGTCTAAAGCGACTGTTCCAGCTCAGAGTGTACGTTATCTGGTGAGTGCGGTAGAAAAACAAGGGTGTGATATTAGCCCATTGTTGCAAGAAGTTGGCTTAAGCCGAGCTGACGTGGAAGGCAGTACGGGGATTTCGGTGTACCGTTATGGCTTGCTGTATCAGCGCATTATGCAAATGATGGACGATGAATCCTTTTGTATTTTAAGCGGTGGGAAAATGCCCAAAGGCTCATTTCGGATGATGTGTCTTTGCATTCTACATTCAAAGAACTTGGCTCAAGCGCTAAAGCGTTGCAGTGATTTCTATGAAATCTGCCGCGGTCCGACCATCAAACCCATCGTGGTGAAAAAAGGGCGTTTTGCCAAAGTTACCTTTGCGCCAATTGAATCCCTTGAAAGCAGTGCAGAAGTTTGCCTTGATAAAGCGTTTGAATCCCGTGAGCGGGTGCGAACTACCTTGTCCATGTGGCATCACTTTATCAGCTGGTTAATTGGTCGACGTTTGGTGTTAAAAGCCGCGTACTTCACCGCATCACGTCCTGACGACGTGGAATACTATCAAACTCTGTTCCAGTCCGATGTGAAGTTCTCCCAACATGGTAATGCCTTGGTGTTTCCATCGTCCTATTTGGATATGCCGCTGGTGCAGAACGAAGACAGTTTGCGTAGCTTCTTAAAGACCGCGCCGTATCAGTTACTGGTCATGGTGGATAACGACAACAGTCTAAAATCGCGCATCATTTCCATTCTGGGTAAGGATTTCTCCCAAGAAATGCTCTCTGCCGAAGACGTGGCGTCCATGCTCAATATGAGTGTCTCGACCATGCGCCGCCGTCTAACCGACGAAGACACGTCTTTCCAGCAAATCAAAGATGAGTGTCGTAAAGAAGCGGCCATTACTTATATCAATGCACCACAGCTGTCGTTTAATGAAATCGCGGCCTTGATGGGCTTTGAAGAACCCAGTGCCTTTTATCGTTCATTCAAAAAATGGACTGGTATGACGCCAGGCGAATACCGCAAACACGCGGATTATCAGACTTTAAAATAGCTTCTGCTGCCGTCAATGCGCCGCACCTGAGCATATTTGTCAGCAAATTAGCGATCATTTGCCATTGTCGAATATGCTCTAATTGACCACTCTTTCTATTAAAAAACTACAATAGAAAAATAAGAATCTATAAGGAGTCGATCAATGAGTGGTTATCGTTACCCCGCAAAAGACATTCAATTTTGTTTGGAGCAGATTGCTGGCGTTTCTCGTTTAGAGTCGCATTTTCCAAATTATGGTGCGGACCTTCTTGAACCGATTCTGGCGGAAGCAGCGAAATTCTCTGAACAATGTGTGGCCCCCACCAATCGCTTAGGAGACAAAACCCCGCCAAAAATGGTGGAGCGTTGCGTGCAAGAAACACCCGATTTCAAACATGTCTACGAACTCTTGCAAGAAGCGGCTTGGACAACACTTGCGGCATCAGAAGAGTTTGGTGGGCAAGGCTTACCAAGGGCGTTGGAAGTAGCCTTCAATGAAGGTATTCAATCTGCCAATCTATCCTTTTCTCTATGCCCTTTGCTTACTCAAGGGGCAGTCGACGCCATCGAAACCCACGCAAGCCAAGCATTAAAAGAAACCTACTTACCCAATATGGTCTCTGGCAAATGGACTGGTACCATGAACCTTACTGAGCCTGCGGCAGGGACGGATCTAGCGGCTATTAAAACCAAAGCCGTGCCCGATGGTGATCAGTATCGCATTTATGGTCAGAAGATCTTTATCACCTGGGGCGATCACTTGATGAGCGAAAACATCATTCATTTGGTGTTAGCGCGCTTGCCGGATGCACCGGAAGGTGTGCGTGGTATTTCTTTGTTCCTAGTGCCTAAGTATCTGTTGGATGAAAATGGTCATGCAGGTCGTCGCAACGATGTGTTCCCGTTATCCCTTGAGCACAAAATGGGTATTCATGGCTCGCCCACCTGTGTCATGCAATACGGCGAAACCGAAGGGGCAATCGGCTATTTGGTCGGTGAAGAACATAAAGGCCTCGCGGCCATGTTTACCATGATGAACAACGCTCGCCAAAGTGTCGGTCTACAAGGTCTAGCCGTTGCTGAAGCGGCTTATCAAATGGCGCTCGATTATGCCCATGAGCGTAAACAAGGTTCTGTGAAGGGCAGTAAAGAAAAAGCGGTCATTGCTGAACACGGCGATGTAAAACGTATGTTGTGGCAAATGGCCAGCACGCTGGCCGCTATGCGAGCTCTGATGTACACCGCTTCCGTTGAAAATGATTTGTCGAAAACCGATGCGAAGCATCTATCGCGTACTGAGCTGTACACGCCGATTGTTAAAGGTTGGCTCACTGAAATGGCGCAAGAAATCACGTCGCTCGCGGTGCAGGTGCATGGTGGTATGGGCTATATCGAAGAAACTGGGGTGGCACAGCTATTCCGCGATGCGCGTATCTTACCTATCTACGAAGGCACCAATGGTGTGCAGGCATTAGATTTGGTCGGACGCAAATTGGCGGCCGATCAAGGCGCGGCCATGTCAGCCTTAATTGATGAAATGCAAACCGATGTGGCAAGTTTTACGCAGCACGTGAACAAGGTGGTATCGCTGAAAAGCTACATTAGTCTGTTAAACGATGCCAAACAGGCATTGTTAGCTGGCGAGGTAGAGTCGGGCGAAGCTGCCTACGATTTTATGATGCTGTCAGGCTATGTGATTGGCGGCTGGCTATTATTAAAAGGTGCGCAAAGCGATGCCGCAGATGAGACATGGCGTGCTAAGGTGCAGTTCTATTTTGATCATGTGCTGGTGCGTGCTCATAGTTTGGCTGCGTCGGTGAAAACCTTTTCGCCTTCAGCACAAATCCCCACAGCAGAATTGCTTAAAAGATAAATAAGTAAAACTATTTATCTTTTGTTCTATTGGTTGGGTATTTGGTAAAGCCAAATACCCAACATTAATGAGAATAATATATTTTTATTAATCGTTGCTATTTTCGCTATAGCCAAAGGGTCATTGAACCGCAATAATGGAGCTCTAGTTTAAGGAGCTCTCAATGCAGATCTGGGTCGACGCGGACGCGTGTCCTAACGCCATCAAACCAATCCTGTTTAAAGCCGCTGAGCGTTGTGAAGTTCAGTGTATCTTTGTGGCCAATGTCGCCATCGCCTTACCCAATAGTAAATGGCTCACCCGCAAAGTGGTGCCAAGTGGCTTTGATGAAGCCGACCTCTACATTGAGCAAAACGTTGCCGTAGGTGATCTGGTGATCACTTCTGATATTCCCCTCGCTTCGGACTGCATTGCACGTGGTGCGCAAGTGATGACTTCAAAAGGGGAGCAATACACCTTAGAAAACATTAAACAAAAACTGCAAATGCGTGATTTTATGGATCAAATGCGTTCCAGCGGTTTTGATACGGGCGGCGCGGCGCCATATGGCGATCGTGATAAAGCCGCGTTCGCTAATGCCTTAGACAGACTTCTTGCCAAGCGACCTAAATAAGCACAGCTAGGTTCCGCTTCGCTCCTCGTTTTGAGGAGTGATTTGCTAAGCAATACCAGTGTTTAGCAAATCATTCACAGTTTGGGGATTTATATGAAAAAAATCGTAGTACTCGGCGGTGGCGCCGGTGGCTTAGAGCTTGTTACGCGTCTGGGTCACAGTTTGGGTAAACGCAAATGCGCGGACATTACCCTGATCGACCGCTCGCAAACCCACATCTGGAAACCTCTGCTACACGAAGTAGCCACTGGCTCCCTTGATATCAATACTGACGGTATTAATTACCGCGCTCACTCAACCAAGCACTATTACAAGTTCAAATTGGGTACTGCTTACGATATCGACCCTGAAAACAAGATCATCCGCTTGGAATCCATTCATGACGACAAAGGTCATGAAGTACTGCCAACCCGTGAAGTCAGCTATGACATTTTGATTTTGGCCGTGGGCAGTGTCAGCAATGATTTTGGTACTCCTGGCGTGTCTGACCACTGTTACTTCCTTGATTCACACCGTCAAGCCGAGCGCTTCCAACAAGCCTTGCTACAGCAATTTATGCGTGTGCACCAATTAGGCGGCGATGAAAAATTACATATTTCGATTGTCGGTGGCGGTGCCACGGGGGTTGAATTATCAGCGGAACTGTTCCACGTGGCCGACCTGCTGAAAACCTACGGCATGACGGAAATGTCGAAAGATAAGGTGAAGGTAGAGCTGATTGAAGCCGGTCCTCGCTTGTTGCCAGCCTTACCTGATCGTATCGCTAACAATGCCAAGAAAGAACTTGAGAAGCTTGGTGTACACGTGCGTGAAGCAACCCGTGTCACCGAAGCCCGTGAAGAGGGCTTGGTGACAGCAGAAGAGGAAGTGATTGCCTCGGATCTGATGATCTGGGCTGCGGGTGTGAAAGCACCTGAGTTTATTAAGAACATCAAAGGCCTAGAAACCACCCGCAATAACCAAGTGATGGTGAAAGGTACTCTACAAAGTACCCTAAGTGACGATTTGTATGTGATTGGTGATTGCTGTGCTTGTAAGCAAGCCAACGGTAATTTCGTACCGCCACGTGCCCAGTCTGCTCACCAGATGGCGTCCTTGGTACATGAAAACATCTTAGCCAGCTTTAAAAATGAGCCGCTTAAAGATTACGAATACAAAGACTACGGTTCTTTGGTTAACCTAAGTCGCTACAGCACAGTGGGTAGCTTGATGGGTAACCTAATGAAAGGCTCAATGTTTGTCGAAGGGCGTTTAGCGCGTTTTGTCTATGTGTCCTTGTACCGATTGCACCTGATTGCCATCCACGGTTGGTTTAAAGCCATGATTATTTTGGCGGCACAACGTATCGGTAAAGTGGTAAAACCTAAGTTAAAACTGCACTAAACCGCTTAAGTAATGCGCATTGGTAAACAAAAAGGGCCTTCCATATAGTTGGAAGGCCCTTTTTAGTGAGGTTTTTATGGTAACTGTATAAATATACAGTATTTTGTTCGCTATAGAGATTTGGTCACTTTGCCGATGTAGACCGAGTTCGACGGCAGCACCATTTTATGCTGTTCATATTCGCCAATTCTAAGCCCCTCAGGCATCACAATATCCTTTACCTCGTAGTTGAGCGGTGGGGTAAAGTGCGCCTGATCCCCAGCATTAAGCCCGATAATTAAGGTTTCCTCGGCATGGGTGCGGGTAAAAATCAGCACGTTTTTGTCACTGAATAAAAATTCGATCTTGCCCGAAATCAAAGCAGGGTGATGCTTGCGGAAATGCAAGAAATCGCGATAGGCATGCAGCACGGAATGACGATCTCCTTGCTGCTCAGATACCGCTAGGGGCAAATGCGCCTTACTGACGGGTAGCCAAGTATCAGCAGCAGTGGAGAAGCCACCTTTGCTGTCATTGCTCCATGGGAAGGGCGTGCGACAGCCATCGCGACCTTTAAATTCTGGCCAGAAGTTAATGCCAAACGGGTCGACTAATTGCTCAAACGTCAGTTCCGCTTCCGGTAGTCCCAACTCTTCCCCTTGATACAAGCACACGCTACCACGCAGAGACAACAGCGTCGCCATGTACACCTTACTTTTCGCTGGGCAGGCTTTGCCATGATTCCAGCGCGATGCCACACGCTCCACATCATGGTTGCTCATGGACCAGCAGGGCCAGCCGCTGCCAAGGCCTTCTTCGATGGTGCTCATGGTTTTATGGATATGGGTCATGGAACTATCGTGAGTCAGCAAATCAAATGAGTAACACATATGCAGTTTGTCATTGCCTTGGGTGTATTGCGCCATAGTTCTCAAAGAGAAATCACAGCCTACTTCTCCGACAGTGGTAGAGCCTGGGTATTCATTCAGTAATAAGCGCAAACGCTCTAAGAAAGGGATGTTTTCAGGGCGTGATTTATCGTACAGATGTAATTGATAGCCATAAGGGTTATCTAGGCTGACCCCGATACTGCCTTCGATGATTTCTTTTTTCGGCGGGTTATCACGTAGTAACAGGTCATGGTAGAAGTAGTTCGCAGTATCCAAACGGAAACCATCAACACCGCGCTCTAACCAAAAGCGCACACTGTCGAGCAGGGCGTCGACCACGTCTGGATTATGGAAGTTGAGATCTGGTTGGCTATCAAGGAAGTTGTGCAAATAGTACTGACGACGGCGACTGTCCCAATGCCAAGCGGGGCCACCAAAAACCGACAGCCAGTTATTCGGTACCGTGCCATCGGGTTTGGCATCAACCCACACATACCAATCGGATTTATCATTATCACGGCTAGAGCGGGATTCTTTAAACCAGGGGTGCTGGTCAGAGGTGTGGTTCAGTACTTGGTCGATAATGACTTTGATATTGTGCTGATGAGCGCTTTCAATCAGTTCGTCAAAGTCGGCTAGATTACCGAAAATAGGATCCACATCGCAGTAGTCGGAGACATCGTAACCGAAGTCTTTCATTGGGGAAGTGAAAAACGGCGAAAGCCAAATCGCATCGACACCAAGGGACGCGATATAAGGCATTTTCTCAGTAATGCCTTTTAGGTCGCCGATGCCGTCACCGTTAGAGTCCATAAAGCTGCGTGGGTAAATTTGATATATTACGGCGCCGCGCCACCAATCCGTCGTTTGCTTGCTCATCTGTTACTCCTGATAAGTAGACATCTATCTCTTACACTAGCATTTATTTGCGCTAACGCATTGGAATTTTGAGCTTTATTGCTTGGGATTTGGTGAATTATCGCTTGGAAATTTAAAAGTTATTTGGCTTCCTTAGCTAATTTTTGTAATAGCTCAATAAAGGCGGTTGCCGCGCGGCTTAGCGTGCGTTGTTTATGGTGAATCACCCCTAGTTTTCGCTCCACGTTTAACGCCGGTAAGTTCACTACGGCTAGCTGGTCGTTTACCACGGTAGAAGGTACCAAAGACCAGCCCCAGCCAATGCTCACCAACATGGCAAGGGTTTCCAAATTGTTGGTGTTCATTTTCACTTGAGGACGCACGCCATTGACCGCGAAGACCTTCTCAGCAATTTGGCGGGTAAAGGTGTTCTCATGGGGCAACACGCAGGGGTATTTCGATAATTCCACCACGTCCACTTGATCCATTTGTGCCAAAGGATGATCCAAACTCACCACACACTGTAAGGGGTCGGACCAGATCGGAATGGCGTTCAGCATATTTTCCGATTGAGCCGAAAGGGTGATGATGCCAATCTCCGCTTCGCCTTTTAAAATCTGACGATGGGCGTCTTCTGATTGAGTAAAGTCGATCTTGATTTCCGCTTGCGGGTGCTCTAATTGAAACTGCTTTAAAGTTTTTGGTAGGCGGTGCAAGCCAATATGGTGACTGGTGGCAATCAAAAGCTCACCGGAGACATCTTCCATCTGCAAAGACATGCTGCGTTTGATATCGTTCAGATCCTCGGCAAGACGTTTAGCCTTAGGCAAGAGGCGCTGACCCGCTTCGGTGAGATGCACTTGGCGACCAATACGGTCAAACAGGCGCACATTCAGGTTGCTTTCCAAAGCGGCAATACGTTTGCTCACCGCCGGTTGGGTGACAAAGAGGCCGTCCGCCGCTTCGGAAAACGATTGGGTCTCCGCCACCTTGATAAAGGTTAATAGCTCTTGAATGTCCATGATTCCAAAAAATTATCCAAAACATGAAAAATATGAATTGGAGTAATTTAAGTTCAGCCAGTACTATAAAGCAATGCTTATGTAGGAGAGAAAGCAATGGCAGGTAAAACATTATATGACAAGTTGTGGGACAGCCACCTTGTCCAACAACGTAACGATGGTAGTGCCTTAATCTACATCGATTTACAACTACTACACGAAGTAACGTCTCCGCAGGCGTTTGAAGGTCTGCGTATGCACGGCCGTAAGCCATGGCGCCTGACTTCAAGCCTTGCCACACCGGATCACAACGTTCCAACAACCGTTGAAGAACGTAAGAGCGGTGTGAACGGTATCGCCGATCCAGTATCAAAAATCCAAGTAACCACTTTGGATGATAACTGTGACGAATTCGGCATCACAGAATTCAAAATGACCGATATCCGTCAAGGTATCGTTCACGTAGTAGGCCCAGAGCAGGGCGCAACACTACCAGGTATGACAGTAGTATGTGGTGACTCGCACACCTCTACTCACGGTGCGTTCGGTGCTTTGGCACACGGTATCGGTACCTCAGAAGTTGAGCACGTACTTGCGACTCAGTGTCTAGTACAAAAGAAAATGAAAAACATGCTTGTGCGCGTAGACGGCCAATTGTCGCCATACGTAACAGCAAAAGACGTGGTACTAGCGATCATCGGTAAAATCGGTACCGCAGGCGGTACAGGCTTTGCAATCGAGTTCGGTGGAGAAGCGATCCAGTCACTATCAATGGAAGGTCGTATGACCGTTTGTAACATGGCAATCGAAGCAGGCGCGCGCGTTGGCTTGATCGCTGTTGACCAAACAACCATTGATTACGTGGCGAACCGTCCATACGCACCAAAAGGTGATCACTGGAACATGGCGGTAGAAGCATGGGCTGACCTTGTTTCTGATGCAGACGCTCAGTTTGACGAAGTGGTAGTGCTAAATGGCGCCGACATCAAACCACAAGTGACTTGGGGTACTTCGCCTGAGATGGTTATTGCCATCGATCAAGACATCCCACGTCCAGAAGATCAAACGGATCCAGTAACGCGTGAAGGTTACGCTCGTGCATGGAAATACATGGGCCTAGAAGGCAAGAAAACCCTTGCTGATATTACGCTAGACCGCGTATTTATCGGTTCTTGTACTAACTCTCGTATCGAAGACTTACGTTCTGCTGCAGAAGTGGTAAAAGGCCGTAAAGTGGCATCGACTTTGAAGCAAGCGATCGTGGTGCCAGGTTCTGGTCTAGTTAAAGCACAAGCTGAGAAAGAAGGTTTGGATAAAATCTTCACTGAAGCGGGTCTTGAATGGCGCGAGCCAGGCTGTTCAATGTGTCTAGCCATGAACGCCGACAAACTAGGTCAAGGCGAGCACTGTGCTTCTACGTCGAACCGTAATTTTGAAGGTCGTCAAGGTTTTGGCGGTCGTACGCACTTGGTTAGCCCAGCGATGGCGGCAGCCGCTGCAATTGCCGGTCACTTTGTTGACGTAAACGATTTGGTTAAACAGTAGGAGTTAGCGATGCGTCCATTTACAAAACACACAGGTATCGCAGCGCCATTAGACTTGGCCAACGTTGATACCGACATGATCATCCCAAAACAGTTCTTGAAATCGATCAAGCGTACTGGCTTTGGTAAAAACCTTTTTGACGAATTGCGTTACGAAGACGAAGGTCAGCCAGACCAAGAGTGCACTGGCCGTCCACTACGCAAAGATTTCGTGCTAAACCAAGACCGTTACCAAGGTAGCAGCATCTTGTTGGCTCGCAAAAACTTCGGTTGTGGTTCAAGCCGTGAACACGCGCCTTGGGCTCTAGACGATTACGGCATGCGTTCTGTGATCGCGCCAAGCTTTGCCGACATCTTCTACAACAACTGTTTCAAAAACGGTCTACTACCGATCGTTTTGACAGAAGAAGAAGTAGACCAGCTATTTAAAGAAGTTGCAGCGAACGAAGGTTACGAGCTAACCATCGACCTAGAAGCGCAAAAAGTGATCTCACCTTCTGGTGCAGAGTTCAGCTTCGAAGTGGATGCGTTCCGTAAGCACTGCCTACTAAACGGCCTAGATGACATCGGTTTAACACTACAAGAATCCGATGCGATCAACGCTTACGAAGAACAACGAATGAAAACAGCGCCTTGGTTATTCGAAGCGCGCTCATTGTAAGGAAAGAACATGTCTAAGAAAGTATTAGTATTGCCGGGTGACGGCATTGGTCCAGAGATCGTAGAGCAAGCGGTGCGCGTACTTGACGCGGTTAACGCTAAATTCAACCTAGACATCGAACACGAGCATGCCCTAGTAGGCGGTTCTGCATACGATGAAACAGGTTCGCCACTGCCAGAAGCGACGCTAACGAAAGCCAAAGCAGCGGACGCGATTCTACTAGGTGCAGTAGGTGGTCCTAAGTGGGACGGCCTAGACATGTCTGTTCGCCCAGAGAAAGGTCTGCTAGGTCTACGTTCTAACCTAGAGCTATTTGCCAATTTGCGACCAGCGATTCTATACCCACAACTAGCGGACGCTTCAAGCTTGAAGCCAGAAATCGTAGCGGGTCTAGACATCCTAATCGTGCGTGAACTAACTGGCGGTATCTACTTCGGTCAGCCACGTGGTATCCGTACGCTAGAAAATGGCGAGCGCGAAGGTTTCAACACTTACGTTTACAGCGAGTCTGAAATCCGCCGTATCGGTCGTTCTGCCTTTGAAGCAGCGCGTCAGCGTGGCAAACGCGTATGTTCTATCGACAAATCAAACGTACTAGAAGTTACAGTTCTATGGAAACAAGTCATGGAAGAAGTAGCGAAAGAGTACCCAGATGTTGAATTGTCACACATGCTAGTAGACAACGCAGCGATGCAACTTGTACGTGCACCAAAGCAATTTGACGTAATGGTAACCGGCAACATGTTCGGTGACATTTTGTCAGATGCGGCAGCGATGTTGACAGGTTCTATCGGTATGCTACCTTCTGCTTCTCTAAATGCAGAAGGTCGTGGTATGTACGAGCCATGTCATGGTTCGGCACCAGATATTGCTGGCAAAGGTGTTGCAAACCCATTGGCGACGATCCTTTCTGTTGCTATGATGTTGCGCTACTCGCTTGACGCGAAAGACGCGGCGGATGCGATCGAAGCGGCGGTCAGCACAGTGCTTGACCAAGGTCTTCGTACAGCAGATATCGCTTCAAAAGGAAGCGAAACAGTAAGTACATCACAAATGGGTGATGCCGTACTTGCTGCTTTGAAAGCTTAATTCATAATAATTAAGCATTAACTCGGGATACTGCTCTTGGTATGAGTAGGCCCACACTAAAAAAGGTAAAGAAAACATGTCAAAACAAACTGTAGGTTTAGTCGGCTGGCGCGGAATGGTTGGTTCTGTGCTGATGCAACGTATGCGTGAAGAGAACGATTTCGATCATATCGATCCAGTGTTCTTCTCTACGTCCCAAACGGGCCAAGCGGGTCCAAATATTGGTAAAGATATTCCATTGCTACAAGACGCGAACGATATCGAAGCGTTGAAAAAGATGGACATCATTATTACGTGTCAAGGTGGCGATTACACCAAGGCGATTTACCCACAGTTGCGTGAGGCAGGTTGGAAAGGTTACTGGATCGACGCGGCGTCTTCTCTTCGTATGGAAAAAGATGCCATCATCGTTCTAGATCCAGTTAACCAACACGTAATCAAGCAAGGTCTTGTTGATGGCGTGAAAACCTTTGTAGGTGGTAACTGTACTGTTTCATTGATGCTTCTAGCTCTAGGTGGTCTGTTCGAGAAAGGCCACATCGAGTGGATGTCATCTATGACATACCAAGCAGCGTCTGGTGGTGGTGCTCGCCACATGCGTGAGCTACTAAACCAATTCGGTTTGCTAAACGCAGAAGTGGCGTCTGAGCTTGCTGACCCAGCGAGTGCGATCCTAGACATCGACCGTAAAGTAGCAGAGAAAATGCGCTCTGGTACACTTCCGACTGATCAGTTCGGCGTACCACTAGCGGGTTCTTTGATCCCTTACATCGATAGCCAACTTGATAACGGTCAAAGCCGTGAAGAGTGGAAAGCACAGGCTGAGTGTAACAAGATCCTAGGCATCAATGGCAAGCCAATCCCAGTTGACGGTCTATGTGTCCGTATCGGTGCGATGCGTTGTCACAGCCAGGCTTACACAATCAAGCTAAACAAAGATATCCCAGTTGCGGACATCGAAGGCTTGCTTGCTGAGCACAACCAATGGGTGAACGTGGTACCAAACGACAAACAAGCAACTATGGAGCGTCTAACTCCGACGGTTACTACTGGTACTCTAAACATCCCAGTGGGTCGTATCCGTAAACTGAACATGGGCCCTGAATACATCAGCGCTTTCTCAGTGGGTGACCAACTACTTTGGGGTGCGGCAGAGCCACTACGTCGTATGTTGCGTATCTTGATTGAAGACTAAGGTCTTTGGGTTAGTGTTAGAATGAGTTAGAAAGACCCGCTTTCGAGAGATAGCGGGTTTTTTGTTTTGTAGTAGGGCTGTCCCAGCCTGAATCTCATATAATTGGTTAAAGACACTTTATGAGATTGAAGGATTTATAAATACCATTCAGTATCTAGAATTAGATAGAAATTATATCCTTAGATTAATGGAGTAAAGATGAAAATAAAGTCAATAGATATTAAAGGAATTGGCGGGATAAAGAATTTACACATCGATTTCGATGATAATATGAATTTTATTTGTGGGCCAAATGGGATAGGAAAGACTACAATTCTAGAATGTGTTGCTCATTCTTTCTCGTTTAACAGCACAAATATCCTTAAAAGAAATGTTTCGAGTGATCAGGGAGATTTTACTGCTATTATTGAAACAGAGAATGGGACACAGAATTCAAAAGTTCAAATAAATGACTTTGATCCAGATAAGTCATCAAATGTAAATGGCTTAAGACAATATGCTGAAAAATTACTTTCATTAAAGGTTTCAAGAACATTTCAATATCAGCCTCTACATGCAGTTGCTAAAGATACTAATAAAAACCAACATAATACTTATGAAGAGGCTAAGTCTGGAGTTAATATTAATGAGGTTAAGAATTGGTTTGTTAATAGATATTTATATTCCGCACATGATGGTGCTTTGACTGAAGAACAGTTACATAACTTGAAAATAGCCCAAAAAGCATTTTCATTATTAAGTGATGGGTTTAAGTTTAAAAAGGTTTTAGCTTCTTCAAATGAGATCATGATTGATTCCCCTAGTGGGGAGATCTATTATGAATATTTGTCTTCTGGCTTCAAGTCTTGTCTGTCGATAATTTTTGGTATTATTAAAGATATTGAATTCCGATTCAAATCTCCTTGTATCAAAGTAGACGAATTTGATGGGATTATTCTAATTGATGAGCTTGAACTTCATTTACACCCTGAATGGCAGTCTAAAATAGCTAGTATATTAGTCGAGGTGTTTCCGAAAATTCAGTTTATTGCATCAACTCATAGTCCTCATATACTGCAAAATGCAAAACCTAATGAAATTATAGCATTAGCCTTAAATGAAGAAGGAGTTTATAGAAGGCAGTTAAATGGTGGTTCATATGGTTTTCAGGGATGGACTGTAGAAGAAGTCCTTACAGATGTTATGGGAATGTCTGATACTCGAACGGATACATATAATAAATTGATGTCTGAATTTGAGATGGCAATTGATTTAGAAGATTATGATGAATCAAAGATTGCATATGATAAATTAGATGTATTATTGCACCCAGAAAACCATTTGAGAAAGTTATTGAAGTTCCAATTGGCAGCAGTAAAGGGTTAGGCATGATAAAGCTAGATAGATTACCAAAGCCTGACTTCCTTACTGATCAGAAAGTTAGTGAGCTTGTGGAAGAGTTTAAAAAAACAGGTTCTTCAGTGTGGAACGTAGATCATATTAAAGATCCATTGCTTAAGTCTAGTTTTGGGAAGTGCTCATATTGTGAGTGTGATCTGACTGAGGAGAGCAAATATATGGAAGTTGAGCACTTTGAAGATAAAAAAAATAACCCTGATAAGGTTGTTACTTGGGAGAACTTATTGCCATCATGTAAGAAATGTAATGGTTCTAAAAGTACCCATGATGTTATATTGGATCCGATATTAAATCCTTATATTGAGAACCCTAAAGATCATCTTGCAATGAGGTTTTACAGATTTAAGGGGCTAACCAAAATCGGAAAAAATAGTATTGATGTTGTTGGATTGAATAATCAAGATCGACTTGTTATTAAAAGATTTGAAATTGGAAGCCAAATAGCTGACTCTATTGAAACCGCATGGGAGCGATATAATACCTTTAAAATAAATGGTAAAACACAGTCGAAAAATAGATTGATTAGTCTCGTTGAAGGGATCCTAAGAGAATGTCAACCAAATGCTATTTATGCAGCAACAACTTCTACGGTAGTTCATAGTGACTCAAGTTTTAATGAGCTAATTGAAGTTATGAAAGGTGATGATCTTTGGGGCGTTGAACTAAATGAGCTATTAGAAAAGTCTAAGAAACTAGTTCTTAAGTGTGCTTAATCTGATTAATTGACGGTTTAATTGAGACACCCACCTTAAAAAGTGATTGGCACTTCGAATTATTGAGACACCCACCTTAAAAAGTGACTCCTAACTCAATTCTAACCAGCACCAAATAACTAGCCAGTTCCTGTCGAAACTGGCTTTTTTATGCGTGTTAGTTGGGAAATTGGCTTTATTTGAAGTGTTTTGGCGAGTTTAAGGCGAGTGGGTGTCTACCAGTTAGGCAATCGCTTAAGGGCGGTGAGGATTGAGTTAAGCCAGCAGCTGTTTGGCTTTGTTGATCTTGGGTCTTCGTTTGTAGCCAGCGTTTTGGTAGTAGTTGGAGAGGATGATTTCGCTGCCAACGGCGGCGAAGGTATGTTGTTCAAATTGCGTGGCGATGGTGAGCCAGTTTTCCGATGGGATGTTTAGGCGCTGTAGAATGGGAGCAAAGCTTAGGTCGATGCTACCGCGTTTATCTTCTCGCACAATGCGGCCTGTGAGATCGACAAGTTCTAGGTAGTCTTCCAGTTTGAAGGGCAGGCCTTTTGGTTGGTTTTCTCGTGGATTGCCGACAAATGGATGCAGTACTTTTGGTTGTTGGTTTTGCTTAGCGCTGTAGATGCGCTTTTTGATGCTGGTGTAGTCTGAGGTTTCGGGTGTTTCTGCCATTTTGGCGCGAACGGGGTTGAGATCGACATAGGCCATGCAAGCCATCAGTGCGGCTTCGTCGAGTAAGGCTTGGGACTTGAATCGACCTTCCCAAAAGCGTCCCGTGCAGTTGTCTTCATAATTAGCCTGTCTTGCGATGTTTTCATTCAGTTCTCTCAGAAACCAGCTGATATCCATTAGCCGTTGTCGGTAGGTTTCAACGGTTGCATCCAGCAATGGCTGTAAGTAATCGGGTACTTGGCCTAACAGCCTATATTGCTGGGTGATCATGATGCCTTAATGTATGACGTGCCAGCGGGTAAAGATTTCTTCTGTTGACAGCGAGATACGCAGTGGTAGTAGGGTGTGTCAGCAATGCTGATCAGCTGTTTTCTGGGTTTTGACATACTCAAACCCTCGATGCTTGAGGTGTTTGAGTGAATTTAGATTAAAACTGTATAAAAAAAGCTGTGTTTTGGCTATTCTGTTAGTTAAATTATTAAGTCAGTAGGGGGCTGGCTCAACGGGCTGTATTATAGGGCTAAAGTTTTTTATAAGGATTATTCAGTGGATAAACCAGATATCGATGGCTCCTCATTTTATTGTGAGAGCTCTTTACATATAAAGTGTTATGACATTTTATATTCTGGAGTTGCTGCGCAATATAAAGATATTGATTTCTATGAGAGGCTTGCAATGGAATCGCGCCACAATATTCTTGATGCAGCATGTGGAACTGGACGAATTTTTTCAGAGCTAGCTGGTGAGCACAGAATGATCACTGCATTCGATGCATCCGGTGAGCTGCTGGCCGTTGCTCGAAAAAGAGCTTCATCTTTAGACGCTGAGAAAAATATTTTTATTCAGCAGTCCTATTTGGAAACATTTGATTTCAAGAAGCAGTTCGACTTGATCATTGTTGGGTATTACGGCTTTAGCTATTTGTTGACTGAAGACAAACAGATAAGATGTTTAAGAAACATTAAAAGACACCTTGCTCCTAATGGTATCGCAGTTTTGCATTTGCCTGAACCTAGCCTCCTTTGTCGATCAGTTCCACAGCATGAAATAGATTCAATGAAATCGACGATTCGATTACAGGATCAACAAAAGCAACTTGTTATTGATTTTCAGGTTTTATCAATGCGTTATGAGGATGTGACTAAGGTTAGAACGATGACAACTAAACTGGCTATATTAGATAGTCAAGGTAGTCAGATAATAACAGAAACTAAAGACATGCATTATGCATACATT
The DNA here is from genome assembly GCF_057626615.1 of Marinomonas sp. HM11-D. Classification (NCBI taxonomy): domain Bacteria; kingdom Pseudomonadati; phylum Pseudomonadota; class Gammaproteobacteria; order Oceanospirillales; family Oceanospirillaceae; genus Marinomonas; species Marinomonas sp. HM11-D. Next base: position 24,455 of record NZ_JBMMKT010000019.1, read on the forward strand.
GATCGAAAGCAAATAACAGAACTTGCTCAGACAGCAGGGTTAACGGTGGACAGTATGTCTGAAGGCTTCTTTTCTGGAGCTGTTGGTGAGCTTGTTGTTGTATTGAGCTGACAGGATACATGATCACTTAAAAATCACATAAAAAGTTATTGAGATACCCACCGTAAATACTATTAGGCTGACCGTAGTGGTCTAGCAAAACAGGACACCATTTAAAGTGGTAATATAGCCAGACCAAAATAGGTCTCCAATGAAAAAAATAGCGTCGTACATTTTCAACAGAGTTTAAGCATAAAGCAGCACTTCCTAGTGTTTGATCAAGATTGCATCGTAACCGAAGCCTGTAAGTCTTCGGTGTTGGTGAAACGGCTCTTCGACACTGGATTTATCAGCTTAAAACTGAACAGGGCGGTATCACGTCAGAAGCCAAGGCCCTGACGCTAGTGCAGCAACGCATGCAAGAGTTTGAAGCCATGCTTACCCGAACGGAATCGGGTTATACAAGCTGTCTCCTGATAGCGATATATGTATTTCATCCCAGATAGAATCTGGATCGTACAACTATAATTAATCCGCAAAAAAACCTTCTATTTTATCTCTTTGCCACATGGCATCTTTATAACCAAGCTCCATCAAAGCTTTGCAGTATTCGGGTGTAAACAGCAAATAACTTGCCGCAGATGAGGCGTTGCTGCTTTGATTGCCGCTGGCCGTACGAAGCAACTTTTGAATGTGTCTTGGTAGTGAGTCTAAATGCTCGTCAGCCAACACGTTTAGACCTTTTGAAGGTGATATAACCAGTGTTTTTCGTAGCGGTAACTCGGCTGGGCGCTGATCTTCAGGGATCTTCTCAAGTAGGCGGTTGATCATTTCAATATGGGTAATATCATCGTCCACAGTGTCCAAAAAGGCGCTGTTAAATAGATGGCCAAGCACCTGCACAATGGATGGTTGCATAGCATCTTCGGTACTTGTGGCTTGTTGCCACTCGATGGCTTGGCGGTTATCACTAACACCAATAATAAACAGTTTTTCTGCCCCAAGGCGAATGGCGGGCTGAATGATGGAACCTAAACGCACCGCACCATCACCGTAATAATGCTGACCAATCTTACGTGCTGGAAAAATGCCTGGAATAGCGCTGGAAGCGAGCAGATGATCCACTTTAATGGCTTGTTTTACGCCAGTTTTGCGCCCCATATGCCAGTTGCTGATATCAGCATTTGAGGTTTGAAAGAATGTGGTGGAATTGCCATTACTGTAATCAATTGCAGTGACAGCAAGGGTTTCAATAAATCGCTGATTAAGTGCAATCGCCACATCATCTAGGTTTAAATAACTGTATAACAAATCCTCTAACGGGCTGTTTGTCATGAGTGATAATTGTCTTCCTTCGCTTTGGCTTTGAAAGATGCTGGCGATACTGCGTGTAATGGATGAAGCAATAGGCCAGCGACTCACTTGATAAACTTGTTCAGTGGTCAAATGACTCCAAATAAAGGCCAGATGTCTTACGCCACGGCTAAAACTACTGGCTCGAGTGGCCAGTAATGCAGCGTTAAGTGCACCCGCAGAGGTGCCACATAAAATGGGGAAAGGGAGGGTATGCTGGTGTGGTAGTAGTTTGACAACGGCTTGCAGTACACCAATTTGATAGGCGCCTCGCGCTCCCCCGCCAGAAAGTAATAATGCAGTTTTAGCTTTATCCATGTGCGCTCCTACTCATTAATACAGAAGGCACTTTTAAGGGTAGTGCATTTGCGGGTGATTTGTATTGGTGCGTTTGGTAAAGAAATGATCAGCATTGGTGCTTTTATGTAATTGCTCCTAATTTTGGGAAGCCAGCTTAATAGCTCGCTAAGCGTATGTGCTGTTAGTGGAAATTGAGACCAATCGCGTAATTTATGTCAGATTCTTGTCGATTGTTGCGTCAGTATTGCTCGATTCACGCTTAAGCTTCCCTAGGGTGAATCTGACTTGTCATGAAAGCTTCGTAAATACTTGTTTTATTTAAGGGATGCGTTGAAAGTTATCGGGATTTCCGTGACTATATAAAAATAACTTTTTTGATAAGGGGCTAAATTCATATGGCAATTCATCCTCAAGCAGGGCAGCTTGCTCCGTCTGAAGCCTTGGTTAATGTGCCGAAACTGATGAGCGCGTACTACGCACTTGAACCGAATGTCGACATCGAAGTGGAAAAAGTAAGCTTTGGTACGTCTGGGCATCGTGGTAGCGCATTTTCAAAAAGCTTTAATGAGGCTCATATTCTAGTTATCTGTCAGGCGATTTGTGAATATCGCCAAGCACAGGGAATTGATGGTCCGGTTTACCTTGGTAAAGATACCCACGCTTTGTCTGAGGCAGCGTTTGCTAGTGCGCTACAGGTGCTAGTAGCGAACGATGTTCGTGTCCGAGTGCAAAAAGGGGATGGCTACACTCCAACGCCAGTGATTTCCCATGCCATCTTGACTCACAATGAAGCTTGTTCCGATCAAGCCGACGGTATTGTTATCACGCCATCGCACAATCCACCAGAAGATGGTGGTATCAAATACAATCCACCTAAAGGTGGCCCAGCAGACAAAGATATTACCGATTGGGTCGCTAAGCGTGCCAATGAACTGCTTGCTGATGGTATGGCAGGAGTGAAAGCCGTTTCGTTTGAAGCCGCGCTAGCGAGTGATCTAGTTGAGCCATTTGATTACATTGAGCATTATGTGGCTGATCTTGAAAATGTGATCGATATGGCTGCGATTCGCGATGCCAAAGTACGTATCGGTGTGGACCCATTGGGCGGTTCGGGGATTGGTTTTTGGCAGCCGATTGCGGATCGTTACGGTCTCAATATCGAAGTGGTAAATGACCGTGTCGATCCAACCTTTGCCTTTATGCCACTTGATAAAGATGGTCGTATTCGCATGGATTGCTCATCTCCCTATGCGATGAATAACCTTCTGAAAATCCAGGACCAGTTTGATGTAGCGGTAGGTAACGACCCAGATTATGATCGTCACGGGATTGTTTGTCCTGGCTTTGGTTTGATGAATCCAAACGCTTACCTAGCGGTTGCGATTGAATACTTGGCGACGCATCGTGATTGGCCAGCGGACATTCAATACGGTAAGACTCTTGTTTCAAGCGCCATGATCGATCGAGTGGTCGCGTCATTGGGTAAAACCCTGTGTGAAGTACCAGTAGGCTTTAAGTGGTATGTGGACGGTTTATTCGATGGCACTATGGCGTTTGGTGGTGAAGAGAGTGCAGGGGCATCCTTCTTGCGCCGAGATGGTGGTGTTTGGTCAACCGACAAAGATGGCTTTATCTTGGCTTTGTTAGCGGCAGAGATGTTAGCGGTCACCGGCAAGAATCCTGCGCAATTAGCCGCTGAGCAAGCACAACGCTTTGGTCAGCCCTACTACAAACGTATCGACGTGGCTGCGACACCAGAGCAAAAAGCGATTCTAGGTAAGCTTGAAGCTAGCTCAGTGAAAGCCGATACCCTTGCGGGTGACGCGATCGTGAGTAAATTGACTCATGCACCGGGTAATGGTGCGGCGATTGGTGGTTTGAAAGTATCAACCGACAATGGCTGGTTTGCGGCACGCCCATCCGGCACAGAAAACGTTTACAAGATCTACCTAGAAAGTTTTGTCTCGGAAGAGCATTTGGCATTGCTGGAACAAGAAGCGGTCGCCTTGGTAAACAGTGTCTTAGGCTAACCGTACTTCCTTTTACTAGGCTGTGTTGCGCTTAGAAGAAGTTATTCCACTTCTTCTAAGCGATTTAGCCATTTATTGATCGGGAAGCCCAGCGTTTGTGACAGCTTGTCGCATTCATCTCGCTGTTGCTTTAAATTCAAGTTGTGTGGATCGTTGGTGGCAAACACCACCCAGTTGCCGCAGCCTGTATCCAATCCCGTTACTGTATTAAACAGCTCTTTTAGAGAGTGTTTCAGGTCGTGTTGATACTGATGTTCTTCCCAGCAGTTTAAGACCAGCATACCGCCTTCTTTGATTTGCTTTTTGGCATCCTCAAGAAATGCCTGTGTGGCAACACGGTTGTCCATGCCAAAATGCTGATAAAGATCGGTAAATAAAATATCAAATTTCTTTGATTTATTATTGGCAACAAACTCAATCGCATCATCCGTAATCACTTCAATGCGTTTGCTTTTCGGCAGTTTAAAAAACTCTTCTGCAATCGCCACAATCTCGGGCCTTAACTCCACGGCCGTCACATGAATGCCGCTGACCGCTTTTGCTAGAGCATGCACCAGTGCACCGCCACCTAAGCCTAATACGCAGGCGCGCTTTGGTGTGCGATCCATTAAAGCCAGCAACATAGCCTGAGTGTATTCATGCTGAAGCACGTGTGGGCTCTTAATTTGCACGCGGCTTTGCTCATCGCCTTCGGCGAACGAGAGAATACGGTATTTGCCATCATCGAACACTCGAATAACGCCAAACTCATCTTGAGTTTCATACAGTAAAGACATGGGTTGTTCTCTTAGCTAAAAAAAGAAAGGCCAGACAGATGTCTGGCCTTTGTCTAGATGATACCGAATTTTAACGCTAGGCTAAATCGGCTTTGATGTGCTCAAGCAGAATTTGTGCAGGGTGTTTGATCTTGGCATCGTCTAAACGCTTCGCCTGACAACGACAAGAATAACCCGTCGCCACGAGCTTGTTATTCAAGGCTGGATCATTCACCTTGTCTTTCCAAGACAGATTGTAAATCTCAACTGAGGTCGCCTTGTTGCGCGATTCATGGCCGTAAGTGCCAGCCATACCACAACAGCCAACGTTCTCGACCGCAAGCTTAAGGCCTAATAATTCATAAACGGACTGCCAATCTTTGATCGACGGTGCTGCGTTGGTTTTCTCGGTACAGTGAGCCATCATATGGAAAGTTTCATCCTTCGCTGTGATGGCTTGTTTTTCCAGATGTTGGGATTGATTGGCTAGCCACTCCTGCATCAGCTGCACCTTAGGTATAGGGCGACTGTTGCCAAAGGTCTTGGCGTACTCAGCACGGTAAGTCAGCGTCATCGACGGATCGATACCAATCATCGGTAGACCGTAGAAGGCTAGATTCTGTAGCATGTCTAAGTTTTTCTTCGCCGCGCGTTCAAACGAGCGTAAGAAGCCATGCACGTGCAGAGGTTTGCCGTTTGGCATATAAGGCGCCAAGTAAGCTTGGAAGCCTAAGCGGCTCAAAAGCTCCATCACGTCCAGCACTAGCTCGGTTTCAAAGTAACTGGTGAACGCATCCTGTACAACAATGACTGCGCGTTTGCGATCTTTTGGGCTAAGGGATTCGATCGCTAACGGTGTGGCTAAGCGAATACCACGACGAGACATTTCTCGCTTAAGGTTGTACTTAGACAGTTTAGGGCTGTCTTCCATGCCGACCACTTTACTCAGTACTTTGTTGGTGAACTTATTGCTCACCAACCAGTTATATGGCTGTGGGAAAGACGCCATAGTTGGCATCATATATTCCAATGCACCGACAAAATAATCTTTTGCTGGGCGTAGGTAACGGCTGTAGTACAGCTCAAGGAACTTGGCACGAAACTCAGGTACGTCGACCTTGATAGGACATTGGCCAACACATGACTTACACGCCAAGCAGCCCATCATGGATTCATGTACTTCGTGGGAGAAATCGTATTCACCTTTGCGTTTCGCCAGAGTATTACGCAAGCGAGGGATGAAGCTGCCAACAAAAGTACTGTGCTTGGCTTTGTAACTCGCCTTGCGCACGTCGACGCCTTGCTCACTCATACCACGCAGCCATTCACGCATCAAAGAGGCGCGACCTTTGGGCGAATGAATACGTTGGCGTGTGCCTTTCCAAGAAGGGCACATGGCATCGTGTGGATCGAAGTTAAAGCAGGCACCGTTACCATTACAGTACATGCCTTCTTTAAATTGGTCGCGATTGGTCAGAGGGATTTGACGATCTAGCTGACCACGAAGTGGTACTTCATCGATTTTTAAAAGTTCGGCACCTAATTCAAATGGTGTGGCGATCTTGCCAGGGTTGAGTTGATTGCGCGGGTCGAATGCGCCTTTCACCTGCTGGATGCTTGGGTAAAGATCCCCAAAGAACGAAGGCGCGTATTCTGAGCGTACGCCCTTGCCGTGTTCACCCCACAGCAAACCGCCGTATTTTTGCGTAAGCGCTACAACCTTGTCGGTGATCTCACGCACCATAGGTTCTTGAGCTTCATCTTTCAGATCTAGCGCAGGGCGTACGTGCAAAACACCCGCGTCCACATGCCCAAACATACCGTAAGCAACGCCATAGGAATCCAGCACTGCACGGAATTCCATGATGTAATCGGCCAAATTTTCGGGCGGCACGGCGGTGTCTTCGACAAACGGAACAGGGCGCTGTTCGCCTTTGGCATTACCCAAGAGGCCAACAGATTTCTTGCGCATGCCCCAAAGCTTGTTCACGTTGGCGTGGCCATTGGCCACCGTATAACCCAAAGCACTGCTGGATGAATCTGCCGTTAGGATATCTAGCGCATCGGTCAGCACCTTCACGCGCTCGGCGATTTCTGCTTCGCTGTCACCGGTGTATTCCACCAAGTTGATGCCTTGCGTGTCTTCACCAGGCTGCTCTGGGAAGAACTCAGCCACAGAGTTCCAAATAATATCGCCTTTGGCCAAGCCAAGTACTTTCGAGTCAACCGTTTCAATAGAGGTAGGCTTGGCTTCAAGCAGCTCTTTGGCGTGACGCAAAGAAGCTTCAAAGCTGTTGTAACGAATGTTAACTAGGGTCGCAAATTTCGGAATTTTAAGCAGGTTAACTTTGGCTTCAACGATAAAGCCAAGGGTGCCTTCTGAGCCGCACAGAATGTTGTTCATATTAAAGCGGCCGTCTGCGTCACGAATGTGCGCCAGATCGTAGCCGGTCATACAGCGGTTCAGTTCAGGGAAGGTCGCTGCAATGTCCTTTTGCTTAGTTTTTTCAATGCTATCAATAACGCGGTGAGCGTGAGCTGAATAATCAGAGCCTTGTTTAATCTGCTCTAGAGTGTCATCTGAAATAGGTGCGGTGGTGATCATTTCACCGTCTAGTAGCACGGTTTTAAGCTCAAGCACGTGATCACGGGTTTTGCCGTACATCACTGAGCCTTGTCCGCTGGCATCGGTATTGATCATGCCGCCAATGGTGGCGCGGTTACTGGTAGACAGCTCTGGGGCAAAGAATAAGCCATCTGGCTCAATGGCTTTATTGAGTTGGTCTTTGACCACGCCGGTCTGAACACGCGCCCAGCCTTCGGCCACGTTTACTTCCAAGATCTTGTTCATGTGCTTGGAAAGGTCGACCACAAGTCCATCTGTTAATGATTGGCCATTTGTGCCGGTACCGCCGCCACGAGGACTTAACACGATATCGTGAAATTCGCTGTTATTGGATAGGCGAGTCAGCAGTTGAATGTCTTCAACCGTTTTTGGATAGATAACACCTTGAGGAAGAACTTGGTAGATTGAGTTATCGGTCGCAAGTACGACGCGATTGGCATAATCTGGGTTGGTGTCTCCCTTAAACCCTGAAGCCTTCAAGCGCTCGATAAAGGCGAGATACTTCGCTTGAACTGGCGAGACTTCAGACAACTTAGGAATCATGTAATATTCTCCGATATTTGCGACCTTATGCGTGGACCATTCTAACAAAGAAACTACGTGTAAAGTTCTCAACTCGATGAAAAATAAGTTGTGTAAACATGTTTTATTTTCATAAAGCGACGATTTTTTTGTATTTTTTGTTAGACTGCGACGTTTTTGAAGGGTGCCATGCTGTTACAGCCAATTTATCTCCCCGCTAATCAAGACGCCAGCGAGCAATCCTTTCTGATTTATCGTGGCGATCTTGAGTGTCAAACGGCACCTGGCAATAAACAACATAAGCTCAAATATCATTTACAACAGGCTTTGGCGGAACGAAAGCCCTATGTGGCGACCTTTGGTGGACCGCATTCCAATCATATCGCTGCATTTGTGGCCCGTTGTAGTGAGTTAGGGGTAAAGCCTATCGTTGTCGTGCGTGGGGAAACGTGGGCCATGTTAACGCCGACCTTGCGTCAAGCTGTTAACCAAGGGGCGATCCTATTTCCCAGTCAACGGGCAGATTATCGACTGGGTTTAGAGTCTGATGTGAAAAAAGTCATTGATGATTACTACCAAGGGGATGTCTATTGGGTGCCTGAAGGTGGTGCGGGTCCGCTTGGGGTGCGCGGTTGTTTTGATTGGGCAAATGATATTTATCAGATGCTTCCAGACAATGACGTGCATGTCTGTGTCGCCAGCGGTACTGGAGCTACGGCGGCAGGGTTTGCTGCGTCAAGTTTTCGATCTTTGTCGGTCTTTTCTGCTTTAAAAGGGGTAAACCATCTAGCACAAGATTTGCATCACCATTGTCAGCAGGCTGAATTGTCATACCAGGCTACCATCGATGGCTATGATGAAGCATTGCACGGTGGCTTTGGACGCATCAGTGATGAGTTACTAAGCTTTCTTAGTAGCTTAAAAAGCTTAAACCCTGATATTCCGTTGGATCCGGTGTATACCTCTAAGATGGTTTACCGAGTCAATCAATTAGTTCAGCAAGGACAGTGGCCTTATAAGAAGACACTCTTTATTCACACGGGAGGCTTGCAGGGTTGGCAAGGATTTGACGCCGAAAAATGCCCTTATGATCAGTATTCGTGCACATGATGCTTATTCATGTGCACTGTAAACAAGTGCAATAGCTAAGGCCTACGGTTTCTGATACATTCTAGACTGTATGCTGTTTAAGGCTAATTGCTTGAAAGCAATACAAAATTAATCGCAGTACAGTAAAGGCATAATATTGGCCTTTACTCATGCAAAATCAGTGATGGGAAAGATTGATTAATGAGTCTTTTTAGACGAATCGGTATTATCGCGCGCTTAGATAAACCACAGATCCTAGAAACGGTTGAACGCCTGACCAATTTCCTAATTACGCAGGGAGTTGAGCCTGTGTTAGAGGCAGATTTGGCGACCATGATGCCTTCTCCTAAAACCTCTGCGGCACCGCTTAAAGAGTTAGGTGATCACTGTGATTTGGTCATCGTGGTAGGGGGGGATGGTAGTTTCCTTGGCGCGGCGCGAGCAATCATTGATTACGATATTCCGGTGCTGGGGATGAACCGTGGCACTTTAGGTTTCCTTACAGATATTTCTCCAATCGATTTCGAGCAAGAATTAGAGCCGATTCTTCGTGGTGAATACCTAGAAGAAAAACGCTTTATGATCGAAGCTAAGATCAAACGCCAAAATCGTCCTAGCGGCGAGGGTATTGCCCTAAATGACCTAGTGCTTCACCCAGGCAAATCGGCGCGCATGATTCGCTTTGATTTGTTTATTGACGACCAATTTGTCATGAACCAAAAATCAGACGGTTTGATTGTGGCAACCCCGACAGGCTCGACGGCTTATGCGTTGTCTGCCGGTGGTCCGATTATGCTGCCTAAGTTGGATGCGCTTGTATTAGTGCCAATGCACCCACATACATTAAGTAATCGACCCATTGTGATTGATGCGAATGCCAACATTCGAATTGTGGTATGTGAGTCGAATCTGACTTACCCAAGCGTCAGTTGCGACGGGCAACTTAATATTACTGCTGCACCTGGTGATGAGATCCATATCACACGTCGTAAAGGCGGGATTCGATTGATTCATCCAAAGGATCATGATTTTTACGATGTGTGTCGTACCAAGCTGGGGTGGCAGTCCGGTTATCGCCAATAAGGACCATTAGCCCCTATGCTGTTGATCTATGAATTTGCTGTGAACGAGCAGCCACAAAGTTTGAGTAAAATACTTTGGCAACATCGTATTGGACATCGAATCGTTCAAGCCAACCAACATGATCAGTTATGGTTGCTCAATCCAGACGATGTGCAGCAGGCCTCAACCTTAATTAAACTTTGGCAACAAGACCCGCATGAAGCCCAGCAATGGGCTTCTCCGGAACCACGTCGTCGAGCTATCAATCCAAATTTTAAAGACTGGCACAAGTCTCCAGTGACCATTGCGACCTTATTGATCGCAGCGTTAGTAGCATTGGTGACGGGACTCGGGCAATACCTAGACACATTGAGCTGGTTTACCATTTCCTCCTTCGACATCATCGGCAATCGTATTCAATTTGATCCGTTAACCACGGTACTGGATAAAGGTGAATATTGGCGCTTACTGACCCCTGCTTTCATTCATTTTGGTGCCATGCACTTGGTGTTTAATGCCCTTTGGATATGGGAAGTGGGGCGCAAGCTAGAGCGTTTAATGGGATCTTTGGCTTGGATGATCTTTGCGATGGTTGTCTCGATCGCCAGCAATGTGGGTCAATATCTAGTGAGTCAATATCCTCTGTTTGGTGGTTTATCGGGCCTAGTTTACGGGCTGATCGGTTTCGCGTGGGTAATGCCTTGGTTGATTAAAGGCTGGCCAAGCATCATCTCTAAGCCACTGATGATATTTTTTATTGCCTGGTTGGTACTTGGCTACACCGATGTGTTCGCCATGTTTGGCCTTGGAAAAATGGCCAATGAAGCCCATTTGTTAGGACTAATTTCTGGCTTGGCCTGTGCGGGTGTGTACAGCATCTTGTGGAAATTATTCAAACGACGTTAATTAACCGTGAATTCGGTATGAGTGACTTATGAATTTTAAAGACATGATCGATAACATGTCGCCAGAAGTATATGGGCGACTAAAACAAGCCGTTGAGTTAGGTAAGTGGCCAAACGGCGTAAAATTGACGTCAGAGCAAATTGAGCTCTGTATGCAAGCGGTGATCACTTATGATTACACGAACAAGCCTGAAGATGAGCGCGTTGGCTTTATCGATCGTGAAGCACATCTTGGTTGCAGCAGTAAAAAAGACACCCTTGAGCATGAAACAGTAAAGTGGGTGATTAACCCGGATGCAAAGCAATGATCCAAGGTAATCTTCGTAAGATGCCCGCAAAAGTGGTGGATGGCAAAGTCAGCTACGAGTTAAAACTTGGCGATCAGCTGGTACCACTAGAGCAAGCCATTGGCCAAAAAGTGTCTTTGAACTTTACCGGCCAGATCCACTGTATTCACTGTGGTCGCGCCAGTAAAAAATCCTTTAGCCAAGGGTATTGTTTCCCATGTTTTAAGAAGTTGGCAGCTTGCGATACTTGCATCATGAGCCCAGAAAAGTGCCATTATTTTGAAGGCACCTGCCGTGAGCCTGAGTGGGCGGATAAATACTGTATGCAAAGCCATTATGTGTACTTATCCAATACCACTGCTTTAAAGGTTGGTATTACCCGTGGTGACCAATTACCTACTCGTTGGATTGATCAGGGCGCAACCCAAGCACGTGCGATGTTTTTAGTGGAAAACCGCCGCATGTCTGGTTTGGTGGAAACCTTGTTTAAATCAGAAGTGGCAGACAAAACCAACTGGCGTAATATGCTTAAAGGCATCGATGTTGAGCTAAACCTTGAGGTCGAGCAAGAGCGCTTGATTAATCGCCTTTGGGAAGGTTTAGACGCACTACAAAATGAATATGGTCTACAGGCAATTCAAGAGCTTGGGGCCGATAACGTTACCCATGAATTTGTTTATCCAGTATTGGAATACCCAACTAAAATCAGCAGCATTAATGCTGAGAAAACGCCTCTAGTAGAAGGCACCTTAATGGGCATCAAAGGACAATATTGGATTTTAGATACGGGCGTTATCAATCTACGCAAATACACAGGATACGAAGCGGAATTCACGCTATAGGAGCCACTCATGGCAGAGCAAAAGCCGTCAGCAATTTATTTGAAAGACTACACTGTTCCTAATTTTCTAATTGATAAAACGGAATTGACGTTTGATCTGGATGAAACACAAACCATTGTCACGTCACGTTTGCACCTTCGTCGCAACCCAGAAAGCAAAGAGCAGACTTCGCCGCTTGTTCTTGATGGCGGTGAAGATGTACAGCTAATTGGCGTTGCCATTGATGATTACGCTCTGCCAAAGGAAGAGTACGCCATCAAAGACGATAAGTTGGTGATCACAGCGACGCCAAATGAGTTTGTGCTGACCTGCGAAACCATGATTGAGCCGCAAAACAATACTAAGCTAGAAGGTTTGTACCGTTCTTCTTCTATGTTCTGTACTCAGTGTGAAGCGGAAGGTTTCCGTCACATCACTTATTACCTAGACCGTCCGGATGTGATGTCGATCTTTACCACCACCATCATTGGTGATGAAAGTCGTTACCCAGTGATGCTGTCGAACGGTAACGAAATTGAGCGTGGCCAAACAGAAGAGGGCAAAACCTTCGTTACTTGGCACGACCCATTCAAAAAACCGGCTTACTTGTTTGCCCTAGTGGCCGGCAACCTTGAAGTGTTGAACGATAACTTCACCACCATTAGCGGTCGTGATGTGAAGCTGCAAATCTTCACCGAGAAGCACAACATCGACAAAGTCGACTTCGCGATGGACTCGCTCAAGCGTTCCATGAAGTGGGATGAAGAAGTCTATGGTCGTGAATACGATCTGGACATCTTTATGATCGTGGCGGTCGATGACTTCAACATGGGCGCCATGGAAAACAAGGGCTTGAATATCTTCAACTCTTCTTGTTTGTTAGCGAGCCCAGAAACCACTACCGATGATGCGTATCTTCGTGTCGAGGCTGTTGTGGCGCACGAGTACTTTCATAACTGGTCTGGTAACCGTGTCACCTGCCGTGATTGGTTCCAGTTAAGCTTGAAAGAAGGCTTTACTGTATTTCGAGATCAGTGTTTCTCAGCCGATACCCACTCTGATGTGGTGAAACGTGTCGAAGATGTCTCTTTCTTAAAAACAGCGCAATTTGCCGAAGATGCGGGCCCAATGTCCCATCCAATTCGTCCAGCATCTTTCATCGAAATCTCTAACTTCTACACCCTAACCATTTACGAGAAGGGCGCTGAAGTGGTGCGTATGATTCATACGTTGCTAGGCGAAGAAGGCTTCCGTAAAGGTTCTGATCTCTACTTTGAGCGTCACGATGGCCAAGCGGTCACTTGTGATGATTTCGTTAAAGCCATGGAAGACGCTAACGGTGTCGATTTGAGTCAGTTTAAGCGTTGGTACTCGCAAGCGGGTACGCCACGTCTAACGGTGACTGATAGCTATGATGAGCAAGCTCAAACTTATAGCTTAACGATTCAGCAAATGACGCCGCCAACGCCGAATCAGCCGACTAAACTGGCGCTTCACATCCCAGTGAAAGTGGGCTTGGTGAGTGCGTTAAACGAAGCGCTAAGCTTTACTTTCCAAGGCCAAACACAAGACGAAGTAGTGCTACAGGTTAACGATGTTGAGCAAACCTTTGTATTTGAAAATGTTGTCTCTAAGCCAGTGCCATCATTGCTACGTGGTTTCTCAGCACCGGTTAAGTTGGATTACAACTACTCAACTGAACAGCTACTGCAATTGATGTCTGGCGATCCAGATGGTTTTAACCGTTGGAGCGCTTCACAACAACTGGCGGTAAATGAGCTGAACCTACTGATTGAGCAATACCAAAACGGTCAAAGATTGAGTGACGAAACCCACTTGGTAGAAGGTTTTAAAGCCTTGTTGGCGGATAAGACCCTTGATCCAGCCATGGTGGCTTTGATCTTAAGCCTTCCTAGCCAGGCGTATCTGTCAGAGCTTGCGGAGAAAATCGACCCGCAAGCAATCAAGGCTGCTCGTGAGCATCTACGCACGCTAGCTGGCAAGGCTCTGCAGACTGAGTTTAAGAATGTTTATGAAGGCAATACGGTCAGTGAAGCGTACCAAGCCAGTGCCGAACAGATTGCAAAACGTTCTTTGAAAAATGCCGCTTTGATGTATTGGGTAGCTTCTGGTTCTGATGAGGCGAAAGCAACCGTGGTGCGTCAGTACCGCAATGCCGACAACATGACCGATCAATTCGCGGCCTTGTCGTGCATTGTACACTTCAACTTAGCTGAAGCGGATGAGTTGATGAATGCCTTCTTTGAGCAATGGCAGCATGAAGCCTTGGTAGTGAACAAGTGGTTGATGCTGTCTGCAGCGCGCGAACAGGATAATGGCCTTGAGCACATTAAAGCCCTGATGCAGCATCCAAACTTTGACATTAAAAACCCGAACAAGCTACGTGCGGTAATCGGTGGCTTAGGTCAAAACGTGGATACCTTCCATAACTTAGACGGTAGCGGTTACGCTTTCTTAGCAGATCAAATTATTCTGTTAAACAAACGCAACCCACAAATCGCTTCACGCCTTTGTACGCCACTTACTCGTTGGCAACGAATGGTGCCTACGTTGGCAGATAAAATGAAAGGAGAGCTTGAGCGTATTGCCCAAGAAGACCTTTCAAAAGACGTTTATGAAGTGGTTTCTAAGAGTCTTGCCTAATTAAATCAAAAAGCGCTGTCATGACAGCGCTTTTTTTTGAGGTAAAGCTTATTAACTCGAACTACAATTAACTAATTGTTTTAACTGGTTTGAGCCGCTGGAGTGGGAGTAATAATAATGAAAAAGCCATATCGCTATGTTGTACCTGTGGCGCTAGGGACGATTTTAACGGCCTGTAGTAATACGTCCGTTCGGGATGACAGTGCGTCACAATACACGACTCAAACCTCCATCAAGCCTGCATCGCTCACGGCACCTTTTTCAGATCCTGCAGCCAATGCTAAAGAAATTGATCAATTGCACATCCAGGTCGCTAATAACTTCGACAAGATTGCACGCCTTGCTCAGCAGTTAGATGAAAAAGAGAAGGCTTTGTCAGAAATGATGGCTGGCTACATTGATGCCAGCACATTAATGCAGATTCAGAGATTGGGTAATGAACGCGATGAGCTAGAGCTCACCTATAACCAGCTGCATCAGGACAACGATCGCTTAACTGCACGCATTCAAACATTGCAAAACAATGCTCAAGTTATGGCGCTTAAAGCACTCAAACCTGTTGTTGAACCAGACCCTGTTCCAGAAGCTGACTTTGTTGAGTTGAACCAAGACTTTAGAACGCTTAACACGGCCCATTATGCGTTATCTAAAAACTATCGCGACCTGTCCATCGATCATGCACATCTAAAAAGTCAGGTGGATATGTTGATGCAGCAAAATGATAGTTTGTCCCGCAACTATTCAGCATTGCGAGATCAGAACGAATTGCTGACCAGCCACTTAACCGAAGCCCGCATTCAACATCAAGCATTATGGGATAAAGTGCGAGTGCAAGGTGATGTGATCAATACTTTGCAATCTCAGAATGCTGATTTACAAAGTCGGGGTGGTTTGATCGTCACCGCCGCTGACACAGGTTCAAATGGCTTAGCAGATGTGTCTAATCTCACCGCCCAAATCACTCGTCTTAAAGCTGAATTAACCGCGCAAAATGCCATGATTTCTGGGTATCAAAAAGACGTCGTGCAATTGGAAGCAGCACTGCAGCGTAAAGAGCAAGATCTCACCAGCAAATTGACGTCACTAGATACTCGCTACAAGGATTTGACGCAACGTCACAAACAAGTGACTTCCGAGCTGACCGAGTTGCGTAATGCCTTGCAAACACGTGATCAACGTATGGCCAACCTTAAAAACGAACTTGAGGCCTCTAGCCAGCAAAAAACGGACTTGTTAGCTCAGTTGCAGGAGTTGCGTGATCAATACCAGCTATCTCAGCAGCAAATCAAAGAGCTAGAACAGCAAGCCTTGGTGGAAGCAGAGCAAAAGACCAAACTGGAAAATCAGGTCAACAACCTCATTCCATTTGAAGGGGCGGTGATGTCACTGCAGCGTCAGTTGCAAAGTGAGCTGACTAACGTGCGTTGGACCTTGCCAACTTCCGCAAATCTTCATGACACCTTTGAAATTCAGCTGTCCGCTGAGGTTAGCAATCCGGTGCAAGGGCAAACTTATTATGCGGAGCTGTTTGTTGACAGCGCATTGAGCATGATGAGTGCGGCGGAAGCCGAATCGACCTTAAATCAAGGGCAATTAAATTTCCGTTGGCGCCTCAGTGGTCTAAATGAGCGTCCGAATGCCACCATGAATGTATCCGTCACTCAAGAGGTCAATTACAACGGACAGGTGATCTTGCGTAAGATTTATCGCGATACCGAAAGCGTCGAGTTGATTTCTAAAGATTGGCTCAATAAATATGGTTTTTGGGTGGCGGCTATCTTAGGCGGATTGTTGCTGGGCTTTGGCGCAGGTAAGCTCGGACGTCGTTCACAAGCCTAGAGGCGCTTCTAAGCACTTGATATGCTTGATAACGTCATCGATACACATTCATTCACTTTGCTATTACTAAAATTCAACAACTTACATGGCTGGTTTGCTATAGTAGGCTCGCATTAAATTTTAGAGGTAGTGACAGTGGTTAAGTCTGGTTCGTATGACGTTATCGAAAGTCGTTTAAAAGATAATATCCTAATTCTGGATGGTGGTATGGGTACCATGATCCAGAGTTATAAATTGGAAGAGCAGGATTATCGTGGTGAGCGCTTTAGCGACTGGCATAGCGAACTAAAGGGCAACAACGACCTTCTGTCACTGACTCAACCTAAAATCATTAAAGCCATTCACTCGGCTTACCTAGAAGCTGGCTCAGACATCATTGAGACCAACACCTTCAACGCCAACTCAATTTCGATGCTCGACTACCATATGGAGTCTTTGAGCTACGAAATAAACTTTGAGTCAGCAAAGCTTGCCCGTGAAGCGGCGGATGAATTCACTGCTAAAAATCCTAGCAAGCCACGCTTTGTGGCAGGTGCCGTTGGGCCTACAAGCCGTACTTGTACCATTTCTCCTGATGTAAACGATCCAGGTTTTCGTAACGTTTCCTTTGATCAGCTAGTAGAAGCCTACACGGTGTCTATCGATGGCTTGATCAAAGGTGGCGCAGACATTCTTTTGATCGAAACTATTTTCGATACGCTTAACGCGAAAGCCGCTATCTTTGCAGCGCTACAGTACTTTGACGATCATGGTGTGCGTTACCCAATCATGATTTCCGGTACCATTACCGATGCATCAGGTCGTACGCTGTCAGGTCAAACGACCGAAGCCTTCTGGAACTCGATTTCTCACGCACGCCCAATTTCTGTCGGCTTGAACTGTGCCTTGGGCCCAAAAGATCTACGTCAGTACATTGAAGAGCTATCAAACATTGCCGATACGCACGTATCTGCACACCCTAACGCGGGTCTGCCAAACGCCTTTGGTGAGTACGACGAAACACCAGAAGAAATGCTGGAAGAGATCCAAACTTGGGTCGATGCGGGCTTCTTGAACATCATTGGTGGCTGTTGTGGTACGGAACCAAGCCACATCAAAGCGTTTGCTGATGCTTTCCTTGACGCCACACCTCGTGTGATTCCTGAGATTCCAAAAGAGTGTCGTCTATCGGGTCTTGAGCCATTTAACATCAGTGACGAAAGTCTATTTGTGAACGTAGGTGAGCGTACCAACGTTACTGGTTCTGCGATGTTTAAACGTCTTATTAAAGAAGGCGATTTTGACACGGCGCTTGATGTAGCTCGCCAACAAGTTGAAAACGGTGCGCAAATCATCGATATCAACATGGACGAAGGCATGTTGGATTCCGAAGCGGCGATGGAGCGCTTCTTGAAACTGATCGCCTCCGAGCCAGATATCTCTCGCGTGCCAATCATGTTGGACTCTTCTAAGTGGGAAATCCTAGAAACGGGTCTTAAAAACATCCAAGGTAAGGGTGTGGTGAACTCGATCAGCTTGAAAGAAGGCGAAGAGAAGTTCATCGAACAAGCAAAACTATTAATGAAGTACGGTGCGGCCGTGATCGTGATGGCGTTTGACGAAATGGGCCAAGCGGACACTCGTCAACGCAAGATCGAGATCTGTCGTCGTTCGTACGATGTATTGGTGAACAAGGTGGGCTTCCCACCAGAAGACATCATCTTTGACCCTAACATCTTTGCCATTGCCACAGGTATTGAAGAGCACAACCGTTACGCGTTGGACTTTATCGAAGCAACCGGCGATATCAAGCGTGAACTGCCTTACGCCAAAGTATCCGGCGGTGTATCGAACGTCTCTTTCTCGTTCCGTGGTAATAACCCAGTTCGTGAAGCGATCCACGCGGTATTCCTATACCACGCGATTAAAAACGGCATGACTATGGGTATCGTAAACGCAGGTCAGTTGGCGGTTTACGAAGACATTCCTAAGCGCTTACGCGATGCGGTAGAGGATGCGGTGCTTAACCGTACACCTGAAGCCACTGATAACCTTTTGGCGATCGCGGGTGACTTTATGGGCACCGGCGAAACGGCTGAAAAGGAAACCCAAGAATGGCGTAGCTTGCCAGTGGGTGAGCGTTTAACGCACGCCTTAGTCAAAGGTATTACGGAATTTATCGACGAGGATACAGAAGAGGCGCGTCAGCAATTTGACCGTCCTTTGGAAGTAATCGAAGGTCCGTTGATGGATGGTATGGGTGTAGTCGGTGATCTATTTGGTTCCGGTAAGATGTTCCTACCACAGGTAGTAAAATCGGCGCGTGTAATGAAAAAAGCCGTGGCTTACCTGATGCCATTTATCGAAGAAGAAAAAGCCCGTAACCAAACGCAAGGCTCTTCCAGCGCGGGTAAAGTGATCATGGCTACCGTAAAAGGTGACGTACACGATATCGGTAAGAACATCGTTGGCGTTGTACTTCAGTGCAATAACTTTGAAGTCATCGACTTGGGCGTTATGGTGCCGTCTGAAAAGATCTTACGTACTGCGAAAGAAGAAAATGCTGACATCATTGGTTTGTCTGGTCTAATCACACCTTCATTAGATGAAATGGTACACGTTGCTAAAGAAATGCAGCGTCAAGGTTTTACTATTCCTGTCATGATTGGTGGTGCGACGACGTCTAAAGCGCACACAGCGGTTAAGATCGAGCAGAACTACAAAAACAACCAAGTGGTGCACGTAACCAACGCATCGCGAAGTGTTAGTGTGGCAAGTAACTTACTGACCAAAGATACGGAGCGTCATGCGAAATTTATCGCAGAGATCAAAGATGATTACGAGAAAACTCGTGAACGCTTTAAAGATCGCGCCAAAGCTGGTCGTCGTGTATCCCTAGAAAAAGCCCGTTTGAATAAAACGCCAGTGGATTTCTCTAGCATTAAAACGCCTGAGAAATTGGGTGTCACGGTATTTGATACTACCGATATCGACTTCAACGAAGTGCAAAACTACATCGACTGGACGCCATTCTTCCAAACTTGGGAATTGGCTGGTGCCTACCCGCGTATCTTAACGGATGAAATCGTCGGTGAAGAAGCGACACGCTTGTTTGAAGATGCCAAAGCCATGCTGGCAACGGTGATCGAAGAAAGTTGGTTGGACGCCAAAGCGGTTGTGGGTTTATTCCCAGCTAACCAAGTGAACCATGATGACGTGGTGATCTACACAGACGAATCACGTACTGAAGAAGTCATGACGCTGAACTTCTTGCGTAACCAAAATGAGCTCAATGCACCAGGTAAATATAACCAGTGTCTGTCTGACTTTGTTGCCACCAAAGAGCAGGGCAATGACTACATTGGCGCCTTTGCTTGTGCGGCAGGTTTTGGTATCGATGCGATCGTGGCTCGTTACGAGGCAGATCACGATGACTACAACTCAATCATGATCAAAGCCGTAGCAGACCGTCTGGCGGAGGCGACAGCGGAATACTTGCACGAGAAAGTTCGTAAGGAGCTTTGGGGTTACGCGCCTGATGAGTCACTAACCAACGAAGAGCTAATCAAAGAGCGTTACAAAGGCATTCGTCCTGCACCAGGTTACCCAGCATGTCCGGATCACACTGAGAAAGACAAACTATGGCAACTATTGGATGTAACCAAAAATACTGGCATGGAAATCACTGAAAGCTATGCGATGTTGCCAACAGCAGCAGTCAGTGGCTGGTATTTCGGTAATGCTGAAAGCAATTACTTTGGTGTTGGTAAAATTGGTCCAGACCAAGTGGACAGCTACGCAGAGCGTAAAGGCATGACCAAAGATGATGCTGAGCGTTGGTTGGCTCCTAACCTAGGATACGATCCAGAGGATGACCGAATCTAATTCGCCTTTTAGCCTCACAGTAGGTATTCAACTCAAGATCCCAAGCCAAATGGCTTGGGATCTTTTCACTCAGCCTGATCAAGCAAAATGGAACCACGCCTTAAAATCTCTAGAGGCAACACTTGGATTTCATACAGGCTCAATCGTTACTCTTGAATTCCAGACATTACGCGGTCTTCTGAACACAAAATTCGAAGTCGTGGAATCCACTCCTGCTACTCGTCTCGTATTAGAGCATTCATTTCGTCATTGGCTATTCAAGCATACAGAACAATGGAGTGTACGCTTTCTACATGACGATGAATTACACACTCGCGTCGAAATTCATTATGCTCTTAATGGGCCATTTGCTACACGTGTTTGGCCAGAAAAGAAATTAATCGTAAATAATATATTAAATTTATGGATTGAAAGCTTAAAGCTTCAGTCTGAGAGGTTATAGAATATGGCAAAAGCAATTCACGATCCTGAAAAACATGCAGAGCGTATGAAAGCCATCAAGCAGCATGTTGATAAGCGAATTGCCAAAGCTCAAGAAGAAAAGGGCACCTTTGTTCTCTTAACGGGTAATGGCAAAGGCAAGTCCAGTTCTGCTTTAGGCATGGTGGCCCGCGCACTTGGGCATAATATGAAAGTCGGTGTGGTGCAATTTCTGAAAGGGGAATGGAATACTGGCGAAATTGATTTCTTTAAGGCACAGCCCAATGTCACTTGGCATATTATGGACACGGGTTTTACTTGGGAAAGCCAAAATCGTGAAAAAGACATTGAAAGCTCGAAATCCACATGGAAAAAAGCAGAGCTGCTTCTAAATGACGCAAGCTATGATCTAGTGGTACTCGATGAACTGACTTATCTTTTGCACTACGAATATTTAGACGCTGACCAAGTTTTGAAAGCACTTATTGAGCGACCGGAAATGCAGCACCTCGTAGTGACTGGACGAGGCGCAAGCGAAGAGTTAATTGAACTGGCTGATACCGTCAGCGAAATTAAAGATGTGAAACACGCCTTTAAGCGCGGAATCAAAGCACAGAAAGGCTTGGAATTCTAAAATTTAGGCTATTTGTAGGAGGGGCGTCCCGCCCCGAACCCGAACTTAGCTGGGTCGTACGAGCCATCTCCAGATGGCGATTTAAGCATCACTTTCCCAGGCGGAGCTGGGTCGTACGAGCGGGTTGTATCCCGCGATAAAGGTATTGCTTCCCCGATAGAATCGGGTCGTACAGGTATTCTATTGATTACGGTTGCAGGGCTTACTCAAATCCACACTAACCCCTGCTTCTGCTAGGGTGTGACTTAAGATTCGAATATTGCGCGCCATATCGCGCGATAAATTCAAAATCAAAATGCCAAAATCAAACGCAAAACGATCGTGAAATTCACCAAACACATTGTAGTCGATTTCCAAAACAACCGTATCACAGCCAGCTTTGGCATAGCCGTTACGCGGTGACAGGGAAATCATGGTGACATAACCCAGTGCTTGACCAAATGTTACTTCGCGAATCAAGGAGGAGGCTTTGGCATTATCTTGGTAATAGCACAAAGTACCTGTGATGATAATGTAAAAGCTGTCGCCTTTATCGCCATCTTTAAACAGTTCATCGCCTTCTTCTAGGTGGATTAACTCGCCTCGATCGACCAAATAGTCAATTGCCGAGGCACTTAGTGCGCCGAAGATTGAACCTGTCTTTAACGTATCCGCACAAAGATCGTAAGGGCAGTTTTTAGTACTAACAGTATTCATAACAACCACCTCCCTTTGACTTAAGCCTAAGCCTGAAGCGGGGATTTAACCACGTGGTTTATTTAGTTTTTCGTAGCAAACCGTAATCATTTTATTTAAATGTTTAATTTCAATGTACGAACTAAGTAAGCCACCCATTATTTACGGTTATCGGCGTATAAATAAGAATCTTGATACTCAAGAATTTCCACACTGTCGCCCACTTGGATTTCACCAATATTCTCAGCGACTAAATTGACGCCAAAAGTCACGCCTTCGCGCTCGAATAAACGAAACTTAGCCAGGGTTTTAAGTGGCTCACCTTTACGGCTGCGCTGGGCGGTTTCAGGATCCAGCGTGGTAAAAATACAACGAATGCAGGGCTTCACATTTTCAAAAATCACATTACCAATGCGGATACGCTTCCATTTATCTTCCGCAAAAGGCTCATTGCCAGTGATAACAATATTTGGACGAAAACGTTGCATTTCGTTTTGCTGCAACCCGCTACGATTCAACTCATCTAGCGACGCCTGCGTCGTCAATAGAAAAGGGTAGCCATCCGCAAAGGCCACCGGTAACTCGGGACGGCGACTGGTAAATCGTTGTGACTGCTCACCAAAATACACTAAGGAAACATCGAACCCCAACAGGTTACTAAACCACTGATTTGCTTCAGCAGTTGTAAGTTGTGCGGATACCGGCACTTCCCAGATTTCAGTATCTAGATATTGCTGAGCATATTCTTCAGGGTTCAAGATTAATGGCTGATCAGAACCTGAATGGTTCAAGTGAAGCTTTGCATCCTTGATGATGGCAGTTATTAGGGTAATGGCAGGGTATTCGCGGGCTGTTACAAACATGCCTTGGTTATCGACCAACATATAGCGGCGATCAAATTCCAATCCACTGAGGGTCACTTTGGACTGTTGTAGTGGGACTGCTTTACAAGACTTTAACGGATAAATAGCTAATTCAGAAACGTACAACGACACATTGAGTCCTTACCAATGGATAGAAAGAACTAAGTTTGAATGCTTTATCTCGCAGGCGCAACACTTCGTACGACCCGATTCTATCGGGGAAGTGAATCTTAAATCGCTGACAGGAGTCAGCTCGTACGACCCGATTCTATCGGGGAAGCAATGCTTTAATCGCGGGATACAACCCGCTCGTACGACCCGATTCTGTCGGGGGCCAAAACAAAGCGGCCCCCTGAAATGTTGGAACATCGCAGGAGGCCGGTCTGTTGCCTAATGCAAGGCAATTGTATTAATGAGTGCTAAACGTAGTACGACTTCAATGGAGGGAAACCGTTGAACTCAACTGCACTGTATGTCGTTGTGTATGCGCCCGTTGAAAGCCAGTATAGGCGATCACCGATGGCTAGGTTCAATGGTAGGCCATATTTGTAGTGTTCGTACATGATGTCCGCACTGTCACACGTTGGGCCAGCGATGATAACTTCTTCAAGTTCGCCAGTTTTCTCAACGTGGATAGGGTACTTGATAGACTCGTCTAGAGTCTCGATCAAGCCCGAGAATTTACCCACATCGGTAAATACCCAGCGGTTAAGCGCTGTGTGTGATTTACGCGAAATCAAAACCACTTCACTTACCAAGATACCCGCATTGGAAATCAAAGAGCGACCTGGCTCTAGGATAATGCGTGGCATATCGTCACCGAAGTCTTCTTCTAGGAAACGAGTGATTTCTTCAGCGTACGTAGCAAGATCGTTAGTACGGCTGATGTAGTTTGCAGGGAAACCACCGCCCATGTTGATCATCTTAAGCTTAATGTTGTCTTCAGTTTTAAGACGCTCAAAAATAACTTTAACGCTAGCAATGGCAGCATCCCACGCACCGATATCACGCTGTTGTGAACCAACGTGGAAAGATACGCCGTATGGTTCAAGACCCAATTCATTCGCAAGAAGTAGTAGGTCCATCGCCATATCTGGGCGGCAACCAAATTTACGTGATAAAGGCCAATCTGCAGAAACAGTGCCTTCAGTAAGAATTCGCACGTAAACGCGTGAGCCTGGTGCAGCTTTAGCAATGTTGCGAAGGTCGGCTTCAGAGTCAGTTGCGAACATGCGTACGCCTTTCTCGTAGAAGTAGCGAACGTCTTTCGCTTTCTTAATCGTGTTGCCGTAGCTTACCTGCTCTGGTGTTACACCACCGATGGCAAGAAGTTTATCTAGCTCGTAGCGTGAAGCCACGTCAAAGTTAGAGCCACGATCACGAAGAAGTGTCAGGATCTCTGGTGCTGGGTTCGCTTTGATAGCATAGAAAACATCTGCAGTTGGAAAGCCCTTAGTTAGCTCATCGTAAGCTTCACCAATCATTTGCGTGTCGATTACAACAAAAGGGGTTTCTTTAGTGTCAGCCAACGTTTTTAGGCGTTTGAACTGGTCTGGTGTGTAAAAAGAATCTACGTCAATCGGCATCATAGACATGGCGTATTGCTCCTATCTTGTAAAACATAATCCGAATAATACTACGCCTTTACCTCCCTCCATCCTACTTGTGGCTGTTACTTATCCGGCATAAAGCCTTAAGCGACTAGCGCAGCAGTTGAAGCGGTGCGGAATATGTTCAGCAACGACGCGAGGCGAAATTTAAGGCGCAACGATTGTCGCGTCAAGAAATTTTTTTGTACTTTTTTTCAGGCAGAAAAAAAGGCCCCGAAGAGCCTTTGATTGTATAGTGTTCTAATTATTATTTCGATGGTTTTGGAAGTGAAAAAGTGCAGATCCTGCGATTAATGCGCCCATAAAATAAACGCCTTCTGCTGGATTATTGACCAATGCCGTTAATCCAGGGCCTGGGCAATAGCCACTTAAACCCCAGCCAACACCAAACATGGCAGAGCCTAAAATAAGGTTTTTATCGATATCGCGGCGTGTTGGTACATACCATTTATCGGCTAACCAAGGCTTAGTACGACGATTACGAATCAGATAACCAATCATCCCCACCGCGACAGCGCCCCCCATTACAAAGATCAGCGAAGGGTTCCAATCGCCAAATAAATCTAGAAAACCAAGCACTACAGCAGGGTTGGTCATCTCGGATACAGCCAAGCCTAAACCAAATAAAAGACCGGTTAAAAAGGTAACTAATGCAAACATTGCCATCTCCTATTTAGTGATCAATACAGTAATAATGGCAGTGCTCATAAAGATCGCCGTAGCAATCAAGGAGCGCGGAGACAGGCGTGAAATACCACAAACGCCATGGCCACTGGTGCAGCCACTGCCAAGACGTGTACCGTAACCTACTAATAAACCAGAAATAATTAGTAGAAGAGGGCTGCGAACTTCAGGAAAAGGCACCGACGGCTGAACTAAAACACCGTAGGCGCTACCACCTACAATGAGCCCAATCACAAATAGAAATGGCAGAAAACGGTCTTTGCTAAATAAGGCTTGCGCTAAAATGCCACTGATGCCAACCACTTTACCAGTGAGCAAAAGATAGGCCGCGGTAGTTAAGCCGATGAGCAAACCGCCGGCTAACGGGTATATAAAAGATTCCATGAACAGACAACCTCAAATTGTTACTATTAAATAAGAATAATCTAATATATATAGAATATCTATAGATAAATAAGGAATAACAGGGCGTAATTTTGTATTCTCTATTATCTTTTCTTATAAGAAATGTTAACAGAGAAAGTTATGTTGTTTCTGCTACCGAACACCCCAGATCTTCCTAAAGGCATAAAACACTACTCAGAATGCAGCTACGAAGAATTAGTGAATCTAAATGGCAATCACTGGCGTAAAATCCTCACAATCATTGCAAAGTTGTGCACCAAAGCAGACGAAGATTGGCGTATAGTTAGAGATCAATCTATCTGGCACAGGGCCACATTAGTTTTCAAATTCGAGGATTTTCCCTTGAACGACGAGTGGCAGTTTATCGTCGGGAAATCTTTTTATCAGGATCTTGCGATACCTGCTCAAGCGACGTTGATTGAGTGCGGTCGGCACCAAGCCTATATTGAGAACAAGCGAATCTGGACGCCATATCTGGATTATCGACAGTTCCCCAATGCCCTCATAGATGCGCTCAAAATAGAAATTAGGAAGTAAGTATGATCGATGTCTTAAAAAAGCTGTTTTCCTTTAGTGAAGAGTTGCCAGCGCCAATCAGTTATCAACGAGCTGTAGCGGCCCTGCTACTAGAGGTTGTGATCGCTGATAATGAAATTCACCCTAATGAGGAGCAGGTCGCTAAAGAAGCCATTAAAGCGGTGAGCGATCTTGGTGAAGATGTGGATCAACTGTTTGAAGAAGTAAAAAGCAGTATTCACGATGCTCACGACGCCTACCAATTTACCAAAGTCATTAATGAACACGCTTCGCTAGAGCAGAAATTTGAATTACTGAAGTGTCTATGGCGTGTTGCTTATGCAGATGGCAATATCGATGCCCATGAAGATCATCGTATTCGCAAGATTAGTGAGCTGCTGTTTATGCAACACTCGGAGTTTATTCAAGCAAAGTTAGCAGCGAAGGAAGAGTTAGAATAGGCTACTTGTACGAGCGGGTTGTACCCCGCGATTGAAAGCCTGCTTCTCCGGACGGTGCCGGGTCGTACAAACGGGTTGCACCCCGCGATAGGGGTATCGCTTCCCCTAAGGGGCTGGACTGTATCCCGCGATAAAAATCATAAATTCTCAAGGAGTGAGTTTTATGCAATATGGAAAAGGATATTCAGCTTTAAGAAAAGGCCGACTCTATGAGCTTGGCAATGTTTACCATTTAGTCTTCTCAACTAGAGAGCAAGTCCCATGTCTTCGTGACTTTCAAGTAGCAAGACTGACCATAAGGTCTCTCAAGTATTGCGATGAGAATGGTTGGTCGGAGACCATCGCCT
Source organism: Marinomonas sp. HM11-D (assembly GCF_057626615.1). Lineage (NCBI taxonomy): Bacteria > Pseudomonadati > Pseudomonadota > Gammaproteobacteria > Oceanospirillales > Oceanospirillaceae > Marinomonas > Marinomonas sp. HM11-D. Next base: position 51,226 of record NZ_JBMMKT010000019.1, read on the forward strand.
TTGTTGTTATGCCCGATCATATTCACTGGCTCACAAGGGCTATTGCTCATCCGCCTAACTTTTTGGTTTCTTCTGTAAAGAGACACATAGCGAAAAGTAGTGGCTTTAAAGTCAAATGGAATAAAGGCTTCTATGACAGCTTGATTAGAGACGAAGAGCAACTGATAAACACAGCGAGATATATCATTGCTAATCCAAAAAGAGCGGGCTTAGTTAAGTCTGTGAAAGACTTTCCTCACTGGGATTGTGTTTATCTTTAACTCTCCCCGGACG
>NZ_JBMMKT010000020.1:0-45043 GCF_057626615.1 Marinomonas sp. HM11-D
ATCAGATCCCTGTACGTACAACAGCGTCCAATCACTGCATACTGTTGAGGGATCTGACCCCTAGTTATTGCTAGCTGGCTGCAATGAACCAAAGCTCTTCTTAACTGTTAATAACTCCTTTAGTTATCCCCATATAAAAAAGCCCAGCATACAAGGCTGGGCTGCTTACTAATGAAGGCTTCGCTAACGTCGGGCAATTACCCATACTGCGTGAACGATACCAGGAATATAACCCAGCAGAGTTAGTAGAATATTCAGCCAGAATGCACCGCCAATACCTACTTGTAGGAAGACCCCCAATGGTGGAAGTAAGATCGCGAATAAAATTCGAATTAAGTCCATATCGTTTCATCCTCGTTATTTATCAGTATTCACTATTACTTTGGCTGCCCTAACCAGTTTCGGCAAGCCTAGTTCGTGCTTTTACACACTAGCACGATATTTATTGCGTAATGATTAGAAGATAAGAAGTTGTCTTTACACTTATTTAAATTGTTTCAATAAAAGAAATAATGAACTGCATTTTAGGGTAATTACAATCTTATCAGTTATTCGCTAATCTACACTCAATAATTAACCAATAGGGATTCTTCCAGATGATCGATCAACGTACTGCTCCATACGCTCTATTACTACTTCGCCTTGCACTAGGTGGTTTATTCCTTATGCACTTTGGTTTGAAGTTCTTTGTCTTCACACCTGCTGGTACTGCGCAATTCTTTCAGTCTTTAGGGCTACCTGGCTTTTCTGCCTACCTAGGTATGGGGTGGGAATTGATTGGTGGTCTTGCTTTGATTCTAGGTGTTTACGCACGTTTCTTCGCAATCACTTTGATCCCAATTTTGATCGGTTCAATTGTAATGGTACACGGCGCTGCGGGCTTTTACTTTAACAACCCAAATGGCGGCTGGGAATTCCCAGCATTCTGGGCCGTCGCGTTACTAGTTTTGGCTCTAGCGGGTGACGGTAAGTTTGCACTAAAACCAACTCTACGTTCTTAATAGGAGGTTCGCGATGCTAGTAGAAGGTAAATGGACACAAGATTGGCAACCGGTTCAAGCTACTGATGAAAAAGGTGGTTTTGTACGCCAAATCTCAAGCTTTCGTGATTGGGTCGTTGCTCCAGAGCAAGCCACTCCTGATAGCAAATTTGTGGCGGAGAAAGACCGCTACCATTTGTATGCTGCTTTCATTTGCCCATGGGCATCGCGTACTCTGATGGCTCGCAAGCTGAAAGGGCTCGAAGAGGTCATCAGTGTGTCAGTGGTGGAGCCAGCATTAACCGATCAAGGTTGGCAATTTGGCACCTACCCAGGTGCTGACATCGACACTCTAAACGGTGTGCAATACATGCATGAGCTGTATACCAAAGCGGATCCGCAGTTTACTGGTCGTGCAACCGTGCCTGTGCTATGGGATAAGAAGACACAAACCATCGTTAGCAACGAATCGGCTGACATTGTGCGTATGCTGAATTCAGGCTTTGGCTCATTGGCTAACAAAGATTTTGATTTGTACCCAGAAGCCTTACAGGCTGATATTGAGATCCTCAATGACACCATTTATCCAAAGCTAAACAACGGTGTTTATCGTGCAGGTTTTGCCACGACACAGGTAAGCTATGAAGAAGCTTATCAGGATGTTTTTGAGATGCTAGACACGCTGGAAACGCGTATGTCCGATGGTCGAGACTACTTGCTAGGAAAAGCCTTCACAGAGGCGGATATTCGCTTATTTGTAACCCTGATTCGCTTTGATCCGGCTTACCACGGTATTTTTAAATGCAGTCACAAACAGCTACGAGAATACCCATACTTAGATGCGTATGTGAAGCGTGTGATTAACCTGCCAGGTATTCGTGAGACGGTGAATCTTGATCATATTAAGCGTGGTTATTACTCAGTAAAAGCGCTTAATCCTACACAAATTGTACCAGTAGGCCCTGATATGAGTCGCTACGGTCTATAGGCAAAAAGATTGTCATCGTGTTATGCAAGGCGAACCATAGGGTTCGCCTTTTTATGGACGGCGTTTTAAACCATGATTCGGCTTATATTGCGCTGGGGCATATCCGCGAATGATTTCTTCTGAACGAAGTGCTTTATGTTTTGTTGGACGGCCAGACACACGTGCGCGCCAGTTACGAAAGCTAGTAGGCTTTAGCGTTGAGCGCATAAGTTTGATGACGCTTGTCTCATTTAAGCCATATAAGTCTTCAATGGCTTCGAATGGGGTTCGGTCTTCCCATGCCATCTCGATGACTCTGGAGATCGAGGCATTGTCTAAATGTGCTGTTTCATTCATGGTTCAACTCCTAACACGTTATCACAGATACAAAAAAAGCCGCGGTGGATGCCGCGGCTTTTGCGTCTTTACTATACGTTAGCAAGCTGGAAATCGGTTCTAGTAGCCGTGATCTTTTTCACTAAGAAAGCCAACAGCACGCCATATATTGGGATAAATAACCCAAGACTGATGACTAGCTTGAAGCCATAATCTGCCCAAGCGATTTCTTGCCAGTGAGCGGCCATAAAAGCATCAGGGCTTTGGTAAAACGCAATGCCAAAGAAAGCCAGTGTATCTAAGCCATTACCCACGACCGTTGATGCGGCCGGTGCTATCCACCAGCTGCGCAGCTTTCGTAGACGATTAAACACATGTACGTCTAATATTTGACCTAAGGCGTATGCCATTAAGCTGGCAATGGCGATACGAGCGACGAACAGATTAAATTCACCTAAGGCTTGCAAGCCTTGAAAAGCGCCTTCATAGAACAGCACTGATAATAGATAAGACGCTAATAGCGAAGGAATCATCACTAAAAAAATGATCTTACGTGCCAGCGCCGCGCCAAAGATACGCACGGTTAAATCCGTTGCTAGGAAAATAAATGGGAAGGTGAAGGCGCCCCAAGTGGTATGAAAACCAAATAGCGTAAACGGGATTTGAACCAGATAGTTACTTGATGCGATGATCAAAAGATGGAAGGCGATTAAATAGCGCAAAGCCTTACCTTGTTGCGCAGGAGTAAACGAACTCATAGCGTTACCTTTTTAGTTGGTTTGGGGTGAGGGAACCCAAATGCTTCTGTGGTTGTTCAACCAGATGGTCAAACAAGGTCGCCGATTATACATTAACCAATTCAAGAGTCCATGCTACAACATGGCCTTCAAGGGAGATTACTATGAACCGATGCAAAATGATGGCCAGTGCTGTGCTGTTATTAAGCTCAACGCTACTGCAAGCCGGCTCGTTACATGTGGATAAAGCCATTGAACTGCTGGCGGTCGATGGCCAGGTGCTAAAGTCTCTCAATACCACGCCACGGGATCTCAAGTCCGGCGAGCATCAACTCGTGTTTCGCTATAAAAATCGTTTACAAGATGGTAGTGCGGAAGTGGAATTTAAAACACTGCCTTATCTGATGACGTTCTCAACCTTGGCTAATGATGAAGTGCAAGTCTTAGCGCCGGATTTATTTACCAAAAGCCAGGCGGAGCTGTACTTTCAAAATCTCAATGTCTGGCGTGTACAATTCAATAATGGTGCGATTAAAACCCTAAATTTCCAACCTCTATCTGAGCAAGTGGTACCCAAAGAAGCCATTCAGTCATTGCTTGACCAGTATAATGAAGCGGAGGGAAATGAGTTTGTGCGTAGCAAGTTAGAAGATCCGAAAAATAATGATCTATTGAAGTCGATTCAGCTGCTGTACTTACAAGCCAATCAAGAGCAACGTCAGGAAATCAAGGAGTGGATAATAAAGCAGTAGCTAAAATATAGGGAAAAGTAGCGAAATGTAACGAACTCACGGTCTTTTCACATTTCTTGAATTTATGCCCCTATTATCTATAAGGGAATTAAATATAATGCCGTTTTTTAGGTTTGAATGGCTAGGTTGCAAGGATGTTACGACTGCTGCAAGAACATACTCGACTGATTGTGCAGTCTTTGATAGTGGCGATAATCTGCGCCCTACTGGCGCTGTGGATCGCTCATGTCACCTTGCAAAAGGGTCAGCTTGACGAGCTGAAAAGCTATTCCCGTTATGCGTTAAAGTATGCCAGCGACGTCACTCAAGACCTGAAGCAAAGCATTGCGGAGGCGCAGCGCTCTCCCTACGAACTTTGCACCTCTGATGATATTGAGTGGCTACGAGAAGTTCTTTGGAACCATAAATATCTAAAAGATATTGGGCGCATAGTCGATGGCTCGATTGTTTGTACCGCAGAACGAGGCGTCTTGTATTACCCGATTGGTTTACCTGAAGCGGATAAGCTTTTAAGTAGTGGAGTGAAGTTTTGGCATAACTCTGCGCAGATCGTTGGTACTATTTTTGAGTCAGACATTGCCCAAGATGGAAATGTCATGACCATTACCTCACCGTTTGCATTTGATGCCATGCGCGAGCCTAGTCAGAATATTTCCGCTATCGTGGTCAATCAAAATGCGACCTATGTGTTTCGTTCCTATGGTCAATATGCGGACCAGCTCAAGCAGCAATTAGGTCATCTACAGACTTGGCTTCCGAGCTACCCCTCGACCACTTTACATTACTATGATTGCTCCGATGTTGGTCTGTGTGTTCTCGCTGAAGATCGGGCTTCGGGCATTTTTGGTCTTACTTGGATCAGTGCCAGCATGATTGGCTTATTGGGTAGTTTCGGCGGCTTAGGGATCAGCTCTCTGGTTTATAAGACCCATCGTCGTCGTCACTCGATGGCGTATCACTTGAAAAAATCGCTGCAAAACAAAGAGCTTAATGTTGTCTTCCAACCTAAAATTTGTCTCGTAAATGGGCGTCCTGTTGGCGCTGAGGCATTAGTGCGTTGGAACAGCCCCTACTTTGGTATGGTATCCCCAGAAATTTTTATCGCTGTGGCAGAACAGAAAGGACTGATTCGTCAAGTCACTCATTTAGTGATCGATAAAAGTCTTTGTAAAATGCGCGGAGTATTGCGTTCTTACCCTGATTTTAAACTGAGTATTAATCTGTCGATTCAAGATCTGATGGATCCGGACTTATTGCCGTTTATCATCCAAACGGCGGAGCAGCTGGATATTCGTCTAGAGCAATTGGTCTTTGAAATCACAGAGCGTTCTGCCGGGGACGAAGATCGATTGGCTCAAGTGGTGCGCCAGTATGTGGCCGCAGGGGTGAGCATTTCCTTAGATGACTTTGGTACGGGCTACTCCAACCTTGCATGGCTTGGCCATTTAAATGCCAGTGAAATCAAAGTAGATAAATCTTTTACTCAGTCGATTGGTACCGGTTCGATTAACCAAACCATGCTGGATGCGATCTTTGGTCTGCTTCAAGGGCTAGGGGTGGTGTGCGTGTTTGAAGGGGTAGAAACCCAAGAGCAAGCGGACTACATCTATCAAGCTTGTCCCGAAGCGCTGGTGCAAGGTTGGCTCTATGCTAAGCCGATGATTATTGCTCAGCTCGAATCCTATCTTGCGTTAAAGGTCTAACCATTAAGCGAGAGGGTCAAGCGCCAGCTTGATCTGTTGGCTGGCAACCTGTGAGCGTCCTTTAGACTTAGCTTCATACAACGATTGGTCCGCAGTCGAGATCAACTTTTCAATTGGGTAAGTCTGACTCGCGTGGTCTAATGTGGCCAGCCCCACGCTGATGGTAATATGGTGCTTCGGCGTATAGCCATGGGCGATATTGGCGTTTTCAATTGTCTCAAGTAGCTGATTTGCTAATGATTGCGCCTGGGTAAAGCTAATACCTGGTACCGCGACAATAAACTCCTCACCACCATAGCGCGCTAACATACCGGTATATTGCTGCGCTACGCTACGTAATAACTGCGCCACATGGCGAAGACATTCGTCTCCTGCTTGATGGCCGTAGTGGTCGTTGTAAGACTTAAACCAATCAATATCAATCATCAAAATGCTGAGTCCGCGATCTTGCTGAACGAGTTTTTGATAGGCGGGATGCAACCAGTCGAAGAACGAGCGACGATTAGGGATTTGTGTTAAATCATCGGTATTGCTTTGCATATGTAGTGAGATATTCAACTCGCGTAGCTTCTCATTGGCCGCTTCGGCCGCTTGACGAGCACTTTGGATCTGATCACGTGCCAAGTCATTAGCGCTGACAAACTGGGCAAAGGTCCTGCCGATTACGGTAATTTCATCATGACCATCTTGTGGGATGGGAGCTGGTAGGCCAGTGGCATGTTGTTGCATCACGTGGCTAAGACGATTCATACGGCGCATAATGTAGTGATGAATAAACCAATAGGTCAGGCCAATCAACGCTAGGAAAGCGGCGCTAAAGGCGGCGATTTGTAGCGTCACACGGTCAATGAGTTGGCTGTGTTGTTCGGCTGCGTTTTCTGCTCGTTGCTTTACTAAAAGATAAAAGTCATAGCAAACACTACTGATACGTTGCGCGAATAGGCGAGTTTTACGCATCGCAGAAAGCGTTTCTAAGCGTGACCGATCTAGTTGGTCTTTAAGTAGTAGTGTGTCACTGACATTTTCTAAAAGCTTCTCGCGGGCCTGTTGTTGAATCTGCGTTAAGCCATCAAGCTTCTCCATCATACTACGAACTTCTTCCAGTTGTGCTTTACGACGGGCTAGTAGCCCAGGGCTTTGAGCACCCTGCATGGCCAAGGTACTGCGTGCTAGGTTGATCACTAGGGTGCTGAATAGACCATTATCGGCCGACACATCAAAATTGATATAGGGCGCTATCCATTGTTGGCGCTCTCTATCTAAACGATTCATACGTAGCTGCAGACGCTGCTGATCTTCGATGAGGCTATAGAACAGCGTTAACTGATCAAAGTAGGGTTGTGTCAGCCGATCTATTTCAGCCAGCACGGCGACTTCTTCGGGCGCTTTGGCGGTGAGTTTGCTACGGGCAACGGTGAAGGTACGTGTAATATCAGTTTGTAGAATATTCGCATCGATATTGCTAAGCCGCTGGGTGACGCTTTGCTCCATCGCTTGGGTAGCGATCAACTCAGCGTCTCGCGACAGCTCGGCGGCCAGCATTGAGCGATCATAGTAGGTTTGAGTGACCGTTTTAAACTGTGCCGATTGCTGTTGCAGGGTCCAAATGCCATAGCCACTGGAGACGAGGAAAAACAGAATAATGCCAAGCAAAATAATATTTAAACGGACGCCGAGCTTACGAAAGCGAGGGACGGAAAATAGGTTAGGCGTACTCATAAAGCGTCTTACTTAAACGGCGGCGCAAACAGTACACCGCCATCGCGCCATAGGGCATTAAGGCCACGTTCTTGGCCGATCGGAGTATCTGGGCCGAAATGACGATTATAAATCTCAGCATAGTTACCCACTGATTTAATCACTCGATAGGCCCAGTCTGGATCCAAACCAAGCTGCTGACCAATGTCGCCGCTGCTCCCTAATAAGTTCTGCGTTTCGACGTTGTGGCTGTTCTGCTTCACTTGATCAATATTGGCTTGAGTGATGCCTTTTTCTTCGGCAAGGATCGTTGCATGGACTACTGAACGAACGATACGTTGCCACTGAGCATCGTCGTTGCGCACGGTTGGACCAATCGGCTCACGGGATAAGGTGTCAGGCAAAACAAAGTAATCGTCACGATTGTCGACGCGGTTAGCAAGGTTAGTGGCTAGGTTCATACGATCGGCGCTGTAAGCATCGCAGACACTGCCACGGAAAAACTGATCGCCGTTAGCGTAAACCACCTTAGTATCAAAGCCTTGAGCGGCGATGTACTCTTCTAAGTTCTGTTGTGTGGTAGTGTTGCCAGTCACACAGACTGTCTTATCGTGAAGGTCTGTGAGGGTATGAATATTGGAGCTTTTACGTACCACAAAGCCTTGGCCATCAAACAGGTACAGAGCAGGAAAACTAACTTGGTAGGCGTTTTCACGTCCTAATGTCCAAGTCGAGCTGTACATCACCACGTCGGTACTCTTATCCACCAACGAGGTGAAGCGAGAGGTTGGGCCGACTTCGACAAAGTTCACATACTCTGGATTGTTAAGCACGGCTGCGGCGACACCACGGCAAAACTCCACATAAAAGCCCTGCCATTTTCCGTTACTGTCTAATGCACTTCGACCTGGGTCATCAGGATAGACGCCGCAGTTTACATCACCGCGTTGCTGGATGTCTGATAGGGTATTGGCGTGTGTCGAAAGGCTTGTGGCGCTGAGCAATGTGGCCAGTGACAAGCTGTACAGTAAAGGAAGCGCTTTCATATACCGTCCTAGCGAAGCAACTACTTGATTCGATGTTATATCTATTACTTATGACTAACAATATAGAGAAATTTGTAGACGGATACCATCGCCAAGACAGGGCTATATGATAAAAACTTGATACAACCAACTATGACGCACACATCATAGTTGGCTGAGTAGAAATGTATTGGAAGGGCTGGCTTAATGCACAAGGTTTGCGGTTAAGACAAAGGCGTCCATATAACCAAGTTCACCATCAATCGGTTTGATGGGTGAGGCATAATGGTAGAAACGACGGTCGTTCAACACCACGAACTCACCATTATTGAGTGGGTGCTTCATCATCGCTTTAGCATCTTCCTCTAAGTGAATACTGACATCACCACCGCTAATGTTATGGCGCTGGATCACATAGATACCAATGCGGTCAAAACCGTCTTGGTGTACCCCTTCTGGCGCAACGTCTACTTGATGATGGTCAGCAAAAATACGCATCTGGTGCACCTCAATGGTACTGCCATCAGCGATGTCGGCCATTTTTTGAAAGTGCTCGAACAGCTCAAGAAAAGCGGGATCGGCAACGGTTTGATCTTCAATTTCGGGGTAGATACGTTCGACGTTACCTTGGAAGTGATTAATGCTCGCGTCTTGTACAAAGGCTTTTGTCGGTAGACGTTTTAAAGCGTCATTACGAAAGATAAAACGCGAATAACGGCGTAAACGATACGAGCCGTCGGCATAAGGGTTGTCTGGTAAGTTATCGAATGATGGTGCCAGATGGCTGACACTGTCTGGTGGCAATTGCCCAATTTCTAGACGAAATGCCTCTTGAGCAGATTTGGTCGTCAACATGGTAATATCCTCCCCGACGTTGGCAGATCATGCGCAACGCACTTATTTTTTGTGAGTAGGTAAACTCATTGTTAAGTGTAGACGTCTTTAAAAAATGCGGAAAGTTGAGTGCTGGCGAGTGAGTTGAGTTGGCGCTGAGTGCGCCAACTCTGTAGTTTATTTGGCGGTGATAACCGTCATAACTAATTTACCATCTACACGAATTGGACCATCTTCTTTAGCGCCTAACGTGTATTCAAATATGCCTGTTTTCATGCCTCCATCTTCGCCATGCAGCATTAACATCAACATGTCACCGGAAGCGACCGGTTCTTGCAAGATAGCGCTGACATTGCTGTTGGTGCCCTTGATTACAGGGGCATAGCCCACCACTGGGCCGGGTTTCATATTACTGTCGGTGCGGTGCACCACAAGCCAACCATTTGCTTCCGATTTGATCATGCTGGCAGTTACGTAGCCATTGGAAACATCTTGATCCATTCCTTTGACAGCGACTTCGTGATGACCCGCGGAGGCTAAACCGGCTCCCGTAAGAGCCAAACCTAGAGAAAAAACTTTCAGTGTTTTAAGCGTTGTAGCGTTCATAGATACCTTCCTGTAATGGGGTGATGGTGTGTCAGACACTAACGAACAACCTGTCAGTATTATCTAATACGCAGCAATTGCAGGAATGATTCACTTTAAATGAAAAATTAATCATCTTTTTTATGAACGAGGCTATTGAGGCACAATTCTAGGAACTCTTCGGCTGGGATGGGTTTGCTGTACAAGTAGCCTTGTAGTTGGTCACAACCGATTTCTCGTAGGATTCGCTCTTGAACCGCTTGTTCAACACCTTCTGCAACCAGTGCCATCCCCAGCTGCTTGGCGAGGGTAGTCACCGCTTTAATAATGGCCAGATCGTAATTTTCATGATCTTCCTGTAGATGGGAGACAAAAGAGCGATCAATCTTCAAGGTATCCAGCGGCAAGTTACGCAGATAGCTTAAGGATGAGTAGCCGGTACCAAAGTCATCCAAGGCCACTTTAATACCCATTGAGCGGATGTAGTTGATGATATCGGTGGAGTTCTCAATGTCGGCGAGCAACTGGCTTTCGGTCAGCTCTAGCTCAATTAAGTGTGGCGAAATGTGTGTTTTATCGATGGTTAGCATGAGACGGTCTAGCCAACCAGGATCAGACAGTTGAATGGCAGAGACGTTGATCGCCACCGGCAAATCAATCAAACCAATGTCATTAAGGCTTTTTGCGTATAAACAAGCGTTCTCAAAGATCCAATCCCCTAACGGTAAGATGGCGCCATTCTCTTCAGCGATTGGAATAAATTCCACTGGCGAGAGCATGCCCAAGGTTGGGTGATTCCAACGCACCAGTGCTTCATAACCACAGACACGCCGCGACATGCCGCCAATCTTAGGTTGGTAATACAGCTCAAACTGCTGTTCTTCAACGGCTTGTAATAGACTTTGCTGAATCAGTTTACGGCGCTCAATTTGCTCTTGTATAGATTGGGTGAAAATCATTGAGCGATCACCGCCGGTTTGTTTGGCGATATACATGGCGGACTCAGCGTGAGAGATGAGTTCATCGTCGTCTCGGGCATCCACATTTAACTGTGCCATGCCGATGCTGCAGCTGATTTTAATAATGTGGCCGCGAATCTTATAAGGCTCATTGAGCGCGTTGGACAGACGTTCTAGTAGCAGGTCAAGGTCAACCTGCTCTTTGGCATCAAAGCGAAATGCCATTAAAAATTCATCGCCACTAAAACGGCCAATCAAGTGTTCTTGGTCTCGCTGGATCGGGTGTAACAGCTCATTATTGATCTCATGCCACAGGCCACGAATACGATCAGCAAACATGGCCAACAGGTCATCGCCTACGACATAGCCATAGCGCTCATTGACCTCCTTAAAGCGGTCAATATCCAAATACAGCTGCACTAACTGATCTTGTTCTGACACGGTACGCAGGATGCGAGTCAGGAACTCACGATAACAATGACGGTTATAGAGTTCGGTTAAGGGATCAATGTTGGCGAGGCGTTCTTTCTCATGGAAACTGGGGGTGCTGCTACTGGTCTCATGAAATACGCCCACATAGTGAGTGATTTCATTGTCTTCGTTATGAATGGCCTGGATTTTCAACCATTTAGGATAGACCTCATTATTTTTACGGCGGTCCCAAATCTCTCCTTCCCAAACCCCTTGAGTCTTCAGTGCCTGCCACATGGATTCATAGAACACCTTGCTATGGTGGCCTGATTTGATCTTGGCGGGAGGCTGCCCAATGAGCTCATCTGCGCGATATCCGGAGACGTCTTGGTAGGCTTGGTTCACTTGCTGAATAATGCCCTGAGCATCGGTCACAACAACGGCATCACGAAACAGGTTCATGATAGCAGGGGAGAACGGGACATTGGTTAACAGGGCTTCCATGAACACCTACTCAAAATATAAGGATGTTTAAGACTATAGAAACCAGATTAGAGAAAATTGATGTAGCGCAAGCTTGCACCGGATGTGAACAAAAATTCACAAGCGCAGAGCTGGGCTCTGCGCTTGTGTCAGTGGTTAGCTTAGGGCACTAGGTAGCCACAAAGCGATGTCTGGGAAGATGCACAGTAGCAAGGCTGCGACACACATTAAGACAAAGAATGGGAACGAGGCTTTGGCCACGCGGCCAATTTTCTCTCCGGTTAAGCCCTGCAACACAAACAGGTTAAAGCCCACAGGAGGCGTAATTTGTCCAAGCTCCACCATGATCACCAAAAACACGCCGAACCAAAGCGGATCGAAGCCTGCTTGAATGACAATCGGCAGCGTAATCGGCAAACTCATCACTGTGATCGAAATACCGTCTAGAAATAATCCCAACACGATATAAAACAAAGCCAATGCCAGCAGCAGCCAAGCAGGCGATAAATCCAAACTGGCAATATAGGTGGCCAGTTCCGCTGGCAGGTGCAGGTAACCCATGGCGGTGGACAGCAAGGCCGCGGTGATCAGGATACTACATACCATAGTGGAGCTAAGCAGGGTACCGACCAAGGCTTCGCGGAAAATCTCGATGTTGAGTTGACGCTCCACCAGCAGTAGCACCAATGTCGCTAGCACGCCGACAGCTGCGGCTTCCGACGGTGTGGCGATCCCCGTATAGATGGCGCCCATCACTATGGTGATCAGCAAGATCACTGGGAACAGTAGTCCCAAACTCTGTAGTTTGGTGACGGTACTGCCGGTTTCCTTTGGCGCAATGCTTGGATTCATTAAAGCGCGGGTCATCAAATAGCCGGTATACAGCGCCGCCACCAAAATACCTGGCAGAACGCCCGACATAAATAGCTTGGTGATCGACACCTCTGCTTGTACACCATAGACAATCATGACGATAGAAGGCGGGATCAATAGGCCCAAACTGCCAGCACCGGCTAGGGAGCCGATTGACAAATCGCGGTCATAGCCACGCACTTTGAGCTCATTGGTAGTGATCTTACCTACGGTCGCCGTGGTAGCCGCACTGGAGCCACTGACCGCCGCAAACATGGCACAGCCAAACACATTAGTATGCAGAATGCCGCCTGGAATATGGCGCGTCCAAGGCTCTAAACCACGGAATAAGCGATCCGATATATTAGAGCGGAAGATCAGTTCCCCCATCAGGATAAACAGTGGAATAGCGGCCAACTCCCAGGAGTTACCTGCACGGAAGATAATACGGCTAAGGATGGCGCCCGCACGATCTATGCTGACATCGCCAATCATAATCAGTGACAGCAAGGCAACAATTGCTAGGCCAGAAAACACCCAGACGCCCATGCCCAGCACGACTAAGATCAAGGCAATCACGCCCACGGCGGATAATACAATTTCCATAGTAGGCGTCCCTTAATGTTCTTGAGTATGCCCAGCGGCAGACTGGATTTCAGGGGATTTTTGGCGGAACAACAAAACCAAGGCATGGGTGAACAGGGTAAAACACAGCAGCCCCAGCCCCACTAGCACCAACCCCTGAGGAATCCACAGCGGTGTTTCCATAATCGATTGGCTGGTCGTACCCCGATTAAAACTGCGCACTACGTTGGATTGCCAGTAGCTGTAAATCCAGGCAAACATGGCTAACGACACGAGCGTAGCAAACAAGTCAAACAACCAGCGTTTGCTCTCTGGCACGCGCTCAATGATCAAGCCAACACGAATCAGACTACCGCGCTCAAGGCTGTAACCGAGGCCAAGGAAGGTTAAGGTAGCCACGGCGTAGCCGACGAATTCGTCTAACACATAGGTGGAGGTGCCAAATAGACGCAGCACAATCTCCAGCAAAATATGCCCAAGAATGTAGACGATGAGTAACATGGCAATGCCTCCCGACACCTTATTCAGGAATCGGGAGCAGCCTAACAGCAGGTTTAATAGCATTTATTTCTCTTTGTTGAATTCCGCAAGGATCGCTTCACCGCGTTCACCGGCATCTTCTAACCACTCTTTCAGAGCCGGTTGCGCTGACTCTTGTAAGTGCTTCATAAATGGCGCAGGCAGATCATCATGGATAGCAACAGAATGCTCCGCGAGCTCTTTGTAGTTACCCTGTACGCGCATGCGCACCGTTTGCCAGTTGTGTTCATCGGTTAGTTTAGCGGCTTCCATGACAGCGGCACGCTCGTCATCGGTTAGGCTTTCAAACTCGTCACGGTTCATGTGCACCATGTTCAACGGAATCGCGTATTGGATCGCACTGTAGTTATCTAGGTGCTCCCAGAAACTACCGCTCGCGCCCGCATCGGCAGAGGTTAGCACCGCTTCGATACCGCCGGTGGATAATTGTGGTACCACGTCAGCCCACGATAGGTTAACTGGTGCTGCGCCTGCTTCACGTAGCGTCAAGGTGCCGTTTTTGTCGTAAGAACGGATTTTCAAACCTTTCAGTGACTCAGCTGAGTCGACTTTTTCTTTTGACCAAATACCACTGGCTGGCCAAGGTGAGGCATACAGTAGGATTTGATCGTTATCTTCAAAAATCTCCGCGTAGTAAGGCTTAGCGATTTTGTAAAGCAATTCGGCTTGGTCTTCACCTTCTACTAGGAAGGGGAGAGACGACAGAAGAAAGATCGGATCGATGCCCGCCATCGAACCGGCTAGGGTGTCCGCGATTTGTACCGCGTTATCCGCCACGGCATAAAAGTGGTCTGCGGACTTGTAACCCAGTGCACCACCAGAGTGCAGTGTGATATTCACTTCACCATTACTTAGCTCCTTTACCTTTTCGATAAAGAATTGGTCGCCTTGGGCGTGAATGGAGTTGGTGTTGTATTCGTTCGAGAAATCAAACTGTGCTGCCAAGGCAAACGAGGCGTTAGATGCGATCAGTGCAGAGGCTAATAAACCAGTTACGCGCATAATTCTTCTGTCCCTTTTCCGTGAATGTAGATTTACTATAAGGAGTCTAAAATTGAATCGCTAGTGTTAATGGCGAAGAGTGTCGCATTCATAACCAGCAATACTGTGCTAATTTTCTACGCAATTTCTGGACCAAACAGACTGATTCAAGCTGAAAAAGTCGCTTAAATGGCCAGTGTTCGCAGGAAAAGAAAAGTGCGATAAAGTGAAACTGAGCACAGCAAACTAGGAGGGTGTATGGCAGATTTTATTGTATTGGGCGCGGGTATGGTGGGTGTCTCCAGTGCGCTGGCGTTGCAGCAGAATGGCCATTCTGTGGTGCTGGTAGATCGCAAACAACCAGGGTTAGAAACCAGTTTTGGTAATGCCGGTATTATTCAAACGGAAGCGGCTGAGCCCTACGCCTTGCCTCAGGATCTGACAACCTTGTGGCGCTATGCCATCGGCAGCAGTAATGATGTGGTTTGGAAAACCTTGCCAACATTGAAAATGGCGCCGGCATTGTGGCGCTACTTTCGCAACTCGTCTGTGGCAAAACATCATGCGATATCAGAGACCTACTCCAAGCTGGCAGCCAAGGCCACAGCCGATCATACGCCGTTAATTGAAGCCGCTGGCGCAGAGCATCTGATCCTGCGTCAAGGTCTAAGCATGCTTTATCGCGATGAGCAAAGCTTTACTCAAGACAGTCTGCGTGCCGAGCGTTTAGAGCGTGAATACGGTGTCACCTCACGCATTATGGATGGGGTAACTTACCAAGCCGAAGAGCCGGCACTGAAACACGCCCCAGTCGGTGCCATTCATTGGTTACAAAGTTGGAGCTGTCGTGATCCCGGTGGACTGACTCAAGCTTACGCCGATTTATTTGTAAAACGTGGTGGAACGCTAGTGTCAGGCGACGCCAACAGTTTAACTGAAACCACCACTGGCTGGGCTGTTCACAGCGAAGCGGATGTCATCAGCGCGGAACAGGTAGTAGTGGCGCTGGGGCCGTGGAGCCCTGAACTGCTCAAACACTTTGGTTACCAGATTCCGATGGTTTACAAACGGGGTTACCACGGTCACTACAAAGAAACCACGCCACTTAATCGTCCGTTCCTCGATGTTGCCAACGGCGTCCTTGCCGCACCTATGTCGCGTGGGATTCGTGTGACGACGGGAGCGGCCTTGGTTGATTTAGACGATCCAGCACAGCCAACTCAACTTGAACGTGGCGTCAAAGCGCTGCGCACATTATTGGACATGGGCGATCGTGTACGTGAATCCCAATGGTACGGCACGCGCCCTTGCATGCCGGATATGCTACCAGTGGTGGGGCGGGCTCCGAAACATGAGCGCATGTGGCTCCACTTTGGTCATGGTCATCAAGGCTTTACCCAAGGGCCGACCACGGCGCAAATCCTCATGGCTGAAATTACGGGCGAGCATGACAAAGTGTGGAATGCACTCTTGCCCACTGGTCGCTTCTAAGCGCGCTTTTGCAGGGATTGGTCAGTTTTGCTGTCTGTTTTTTGCTAACTTGTAAACAAATAGAAGATTAGAGATCAAAGCTTTAAAAGTGTGTCTCGTGCCGCTAGTTTAAATACTGAATTAACGCAAAGGAGGTACACCAGATGGCGACAGCAAACAGCACTACTCAAGAGAAAAATGGAACTCAAGCAAAGAACAATGCTCAAGCAAAAGCGCATCAGGCGGTAGATAAAGCGGCAGAAACGGCTCATAAAGGCGTCGATGGCGCAGCCTCTGCCGCAGAACAGGGACAGGAGCGAGTTGAAGCCATGGCGCAGCAGATCAGTGCTCAAGCACATCAGATTGCGGATACGGCGCGCGAGCAGTCGGAGAAAGTCAGTAATGCCGTCGGTGCTTACGCCAAGGAAAACCCACTGAAAACCGTCGGTTTTGCCTTTCTCGCCGGAGCGGTGGCCGCGAGTCTGCTGTGCAAGCGTAAGTAATTCTCAGTCGATCAGGGAAGTCAGTCTATGACGTCACTTGAAGAGCGCAACCACACAAAGGAAACACCCTCTAAGGAAGAGGCTGTGACCGCCGATCAGCTGGCCTACAGCCATAAAAAATGGCTTAAAAGCATCCTTGGTCTTGGCGCTTTAGAAGCCAAGATCTGGATGGTTTCCAGTGCTCAGCTCGTCGCTCTGATGTGTGGTGTGGTGTTCTTATTGGTCACCAGCTGGCTTCTCTTGATTGCGCTGTTGGCCACGGCCGCTTGGTATGCAGGTTGGTCCTTATTGGGGATTTTAGCGCTTGCCTTGATTGCCACTTTAGTCAGCGCAATCGTTTTGATGTATCTAATACGCCGCACGCTACAGCGAATGGATTTGACTCGGACCTTGGATGCTATGATCCCAACCGACAGCGAGGACAGCTAATGTTTGGTTTAAATAAGATGTATCAAGAGCGTGAGCAACTTTACCTACGCTGTAAAAGAGAGCAAGCCAAGGCCGCTGCAGATCGAGGTTTGGCGAAGCGGCAGACCTTAGAAACTATTTCGAGTACGAAAGGTTTGGTGGTCAGTTTTGTCTTGGGGCTAACCACCCAATGCGACGCCGCTCAGCACACACGTCGTACCTTATTAAAGGGGCTACAAACAGAGGTGCTGGGGGTAATTGGTCAATACGTAGCGGCGCGCTTTAACCCGACACCGCCACAGGAAGCCAATGAGAAAGATTAACGCCAAGTCGGGTGCAGCGCGCATTCGCCTTGTTGGCTAGAAATCCACATCTCACCGTCTTGGATAGTGACGTTCAATTGCATGGTGCGAGCGCACAAACCTTCCAACGCTTGGATTTCCGATTCGGCAAATTGCAACACGCGCAGGTTATCAAAGCGGCTGGTCTTGCCCTTATTCTGTTCCCACCAAATGTCCGACTTGTCGTTGTAATTCACAACCACCACATCTTGGGCGCGGCCGCAGGCTTTACGTAGACGCTTTTCATCTGGCTGGCCTAATTCTACCCACAACAAAATCTCATCGGAGAAGTTCTTCTGCCACAGATCCGGCTCGTCTTCGGTGCTGATGCCTTTGGTAAACGACAACTGCTCATCGCCTTCTTTTTCATCGGCCAACAAGGCAAATGCAGCTAAGCGCGTCATCATGCGTTCTTCGGTTTCAGAAGGGTGCAGCGCAAGGGTTAAATCGTAACTTTGGTAGTGGTGTCGATCCATATCCGACACTTGCACAGAGGCTTTGTAAATCGTTGCTTTGATAGCCATTTTTCGGAGTTCTACTAAATCGGAAAAGATGGCGCGCATTGTACTCCTAAATGGCAGTCAATGGTGCTCGTTTTACGGGTAAATAGGCTGGGTATTTGATTGTTTCGAGTATTTTAGAGGGGCCGATCTCTGTGTAATTCAATTAGCTTGCGCATGTCTCGGTTCGTTCCTCACCACCGACGCGTCAGCGCTAATTAAACACATAGAGAGCGTCCCTAGCAGAGAACTAAACAACCCGAAGGATTTAAAACTGAGTTACCAATTAAGCGAAGTTCTAGGCGTTTAATTGGCGCTGACGCGGTCGAGGAACGAGAATTGCGCAAGCCAATTGAATTGCCTAGAACTAACGCTAACTGAGGGGCTTAAGAGGACTAATCTGAATCGCAAGCCAATTGAATTGCATAGAAGTCAGCATTCAGAGGCCTCTCATTTCTGTCGGACTAAGGAATGAGAGGTCGGAGCCATATCTAGTTAGGCTTGAGGCCCTTTAAGCTCAAACTGCTTTGGCCAGTCGCGGTAGTTAAAGACCTGGCCTTCGTCACGGATGCGGGCGATTTCAGAAAGATCGACGGTGGCGTAAACCCAGCCTGCTTCACCGTTTTCACCTTGTGCCAAGATGCCGTTATCAGGGAAGCCGTAATCCACTGGCGTGTACACGCTCGCACGGCCAGTATTGACGTCGACTGCTTCAGACCATGGCGCGTGGCCTACGGTTGGAGATTGCACCACGTAGCATTGGTTTTCCAAGGCGCGAGCCTGACAGCCGATGCGCACGCGGTGGAAGCCAGCTTCGGTATCGGTACAGCTTGGTACCAATAGCAAGTCAGCGCCCGCCGCTACCTGTTGGTTGGCGATCATTGGGAATTCAGAGTCGTAACAGATATGCACGCCGACACGACCTAGGTCGGTGTCGATCACCTTGATCTGATCGCCGCCAGTGATGTGCCATTGTTCGTTTTCAAAACGGGTCATGGTCAGCTTGTCTTGGAAACCAATGAGGCCGCTTGGGTCAAATAGGTTAGCACGGTTAAGGAAGGTGCCATTGTCTTGAATTGTTGGAAATGAGCTGGCAAGAATCATGACGTTATGGCGCTTGGCTAGCTCGATGTGCAAGTCATGGAACTTAGGCAAAACACTTTGCATTTCATGCAGTTGGCGATTCAGGTCACGGTAGACTTCCTCGCCAAACAAGGAGGCCAACTCCATGCTGCCGTATTCTGGAAAGACTAGCAGTTTGGCGTCTTGTTGCGCTGCTTGGCCGACCCAGCTGTCCAGTTTGTCGGCAAACTCTTCCCAACGGTTAAAGAAGCCAATGTCGTATTGGGCCGCAGCCAGTTTAAATGCGCTCATAATCGTTCTGTTCTATCGTGCTGTGTTCGTTAAAGGTTTCATCCAGAAAGTCATGGGTTTCAATGACTCTTCACTTTCGCCCACTTCTTTCCAACTAAAGTGTGTCGCCAGTTCTGGGCGTTTTTCGTAACCGCGGTTACGCCAAAACTGATCCAACGGTTGGTAATCCGCCGGACGTGCAGGATGATCGTCTGGGCGTTGTACGCCACAGAAACAAGAATATTGGATGCCATCAAGGCTCTGGGCGTGCTCTTCACGGTGATCGAAGAAGGCCACACCAGCGCCTTGGCCACGGTATTCGGACAGCAAAACCGATTCACCGCAGTAAAAGATTTCATCGATGTTTAAACCTGCATCCAGAAATGGCTGCTTTACTTCAGCCATTTCGTGACGCAGTGGCACGCCAGTAGACGCACCGACGACTTTGTCGCCGTCAAACGCCAATACGATGACGCTGTCTGGGGCTTCGATGTAGGTTTTTAAATAACGTGCTTCGTAGGCCAAATCCCCATCGTACAGATAAGGAAAGTCACGAAACACCTGCATACGTAGCTGTGCCAGCTCATCAATATATTGATTGAGGGCTGGGCCAGAAAGTCGTTGAAAAGTCAGCATTGGCGTTCCTGTCTCTTTAAGATCTTAAGAAGCTAAGGCTTACGCTGAAACTTGAGCGATCCAGTCACCTAGGTTGTAGTAGTTAGTAACGCGCGCTACCTTGCCATCACGAATATCGAAGAAAGCACCCGCTGGTAGTTTGTACGTCTGGCCGTTGGCTTCTGGTAGGCCTTCGTCAGTGGCTAGGTATTCGCCCAGTACGGTAAATTCTACCGCTGCACGGTCGCCCGCTGCGTTCGACATCACCACGATATCTACGATGGTTTCTTTGTAGTTCTTGTTCATGCGATCCATGAATGCAGAAAAGGTGTCTTTGCCCACTTCGCGATCGCCTTGGTTGATGTCGTGTACTACGTCATCCGTTAGTAGAGACAAGAACGTATCCATATCTTGAGCGTTGAAGGCTTCGTAGTAGTTTTGCAGTAGCTGAACAGTTGCTTGGCTCATGATGAACTCCCAAGTTTAAAAAAGAGAAAAGCGGCATAATAAATGTGCTGCTTTAGATGTGAAAGGCTCGCGTTTGTTGAGTGGCAAAATCATGCACATCTGTGTCGCAAAGAGAAAGGCCTCGGGGCCGCCGCTTCACTGGCGTTAATGTCGTTTCCACCAACGTTCACTGCGGACTTGTTGGCTGGAAAAAACTTCGCCAAAAATCGGCGTACTTAAGGTGACCTGATTTTTCTCGGCCGCCTGCTCGACGCGTTGCAGTGGCTCTTGCCAAGGATGGAAAGCTAAGTCGAAGGTGCTGTTATGAATCGGCACCATGATCTGACCTTGTAAATCAAGATGCGCCTGCACGCTTTGTTCTGGCGTCATATGTACTAAGGGCCAATCCTTATCGTAGGCACCGGTTTCAATAAAGGTCATATCAAATGGCCCGTAGCGCTCACCAATTTCTTTAAAGCCTGGGAAATAGCCGGAGTCACCACTGAAAAACAGAGACTGATGGCGGCTTTTAATCACCCAAGAACCCCATAGGGTTTTATTACCATCTCCTAGGCCGCGACCAGAGAAATGCTGGGCTGGTGTATAGGCAATCATCTGACGATCGCTGTGTTCTTCCTGCCACCAATCGAACACCTTGATACAACTTGGTCGCACGCCCCATTTTTGCAAGCTGGCTTCAACGCCTTTTGGCACATAGAACTCATAGGCTTTGCGCTTCAGTACCTTGATGGTCGCTTTATCCAAGTGATCGTAATGGTTGTGGGAGATCAACACCTTATCGATCAGTGGCAATTCGGACAAGCTGATCGGCGTCGGATGAAAGCGCTTTGGCCCAGTAAAGGTAAGTGGAGACGCGTGCTCGCTAAAGACCGGATCGATCAGCCAGTACTCGCCATAGTGTTTGATTAATAGGCTCGAGTGTCCCAGCTTGATGATAAAAATATCGTTATGTGGCAATGCATCCAGTTGCTTACGCGACAGCGGCTGTAGCGGAATGGCCTGCTGCGGTTCCGTACCCACTTTCTTCTCGGTAAAAAAGCGCACGTACAGACGAAGCGTGTTCAAAAAGCCCGTTGGACGCGTCTTTGGCACATTATGAAAGGTGCCTTGCTGGGCGTGCACAGGGTTTTCTTGTGGCTTAGTAAGACGTTCAGATTGAAAGCGAGGAAGCGACATGAGTGTTCCTATTTTTGAGTTCGTAGGTCTATATTTACGAGGAATTATGAGGTGGAAACAAGCCTCTAACTGAGATAATAAATCGCAACAAAAGCGAGCATTTTTGCCTGAAAATGCCGTCGCCAGTGTTTTCATAGCCTTACACTTGGCTACGAATAAAAGCGTTAATTCCATTGACCAAACTGACGTTTGTAGACGATTCTAATATACATAAGTTGTCGTTAAAGGTTGGGGCATTATGCAAAGTCCACTGTTTTCCCGTAAAACTCCGTCAAAGTCGCTGGCGCAGGAAGCTATCGCCAATAGGTTTGATGTGGCGGAGATAGAGCCTTGGAAGGTGGCATTGATTGATGATGAGGACGATATCATCACCGTATCAGAGATGGTGCTCAAACGTCTGCAGGTTGATAACCGCCCACTGATGTTCCTGAAAGCGCATTCCGCTCAAGAAGCACGTAAGCTGTTTGAAGAGCATTCCGATATTGCTATTGCTATGGTCGATGTGGTGATGGAAAGCGATCACGCCGGCTTGGAACTGGTGAAGTGGATTCGTGAAAGCCATAAGAATACCACCACCCGCCTAGTGCTGCGCACTGGTCAACCTGGCCAAGCGCCGGAAGAAGACGTGATTCGCGATTACGACATCAACGATTACAAAAACAAAACCGAGCTCAATTCCACACGCCTGAAAACCACCGTCTATTCTGCGATCCGCTCCTATCGAGACATCATCGAAGTGGAAATGGGGCACCAAGGACTGGAAAAAGTCATTAGCGCTACTACTCGAGTTTTGCAGGCGGATTCCAGTCAAAGCTTCTCAATGCAAGCTTTAAAAGAAGTGCAAGCCTTAACCCAGCAGCAAGAGCTGTGCTTCAGTTTGCTTTACCAAGCGCATAACCCTCTTAAGCAACAGGAAGTGATTAAGCTAAATTACGATGGTGAGCAGTTTGTTCAGGAAATGGATGCAGAGAAATCGCCCTACACCAAGTCAGCCCAAACCAGTATTAATCTGGCACTAGAACTCGAGGGTGATGTACGTACAGACCGAAATTTTACCTGCTTCACGCGCTTATCTAAAAATAGCGAATGCGTGATTTCCGTGTCCTTGCAAAAGCCCTTGTCTGCGATGACGCAGAAGCTACTGAATGTCATGCTGACCAAGGTGGCGATCATTTTTGAAAGTCTCAATCGACGAGAGGAAATTGAGCATACGCAACAAGAGCTAATGTTTATCCTCGGTGAAGCCATTGAGCAGCGCAGTAAGGAAACCGGCTCACATGTGCGTCGAGTGTCATTGATCTGTGAATTCTTAGCCCGTGAATATGGCTTGGATGAAGAGTTTGTCGAGCTGATCAAGCATGCGACGCCCATGCATGATATTGGCAAGATTGCGATTCCAGAATACATATTGCACAAGCCTGGTAAACTGGATCCAGAAGAGTGGGAGATTATGAAAACCCATGCTCAGGTGGGCCATGATCTACTCTGTCATTCTAAGAAAGCCTTGCCGATGATGGGCGCGAGCATTGCCTTACACCATCATGAGAAATGGAACGGTCACGGCTACCCCGTTGGATTAAAAGGCGAGGCCATCCCGATCGAAGGCCGTATTATGGCTATCGCCGATGTGATCGATGCGCTGGCGGCACGTCGTTCTTACAAGGAACCTTGGCCAGAGGCGCAAATCTTAGCGTTACTGGAGCAGGAACGCGGTCAGCATTTTGACCCAGAACTGTGTGATATTGCCATCAAGCGTTTCGACGACATTATGGCACTCAGAGCTTTTTTCCCAGACGAACCTTAAACGGATGGAGACCAGGCGTTGAACGATCATCTAGAGAGCATATTACTGCGAGTGTCTCAGTCTGAGTGCATTGATGATGGCGATTTAGAAAAAGCGGCTCGACTGATTCTTGAGTGTGTGGTCGAAGGATTAGGTGTTAAGCGCACAGGGATTTGGTTATTAGATGAAGATGGCGAATCCATGATTTGCCGCTTATTAATTGATGTCCACAATCACACTGAGGTAGAGGACATTGTCTTAACGCGCAAAGAATACCCCCAATATTTTCAGGCATTAGACAGCGAGCGGGCGATTCGCATCAATGATGCCTTTAACGATCCTGTCACGGCGGAATTTATTAACGCCTATCTAACCCCTTTGGGGATTGGTTGCATGTTGGATACCCCGATTCGTCACCGCGGCCGCATGATTGGCATTATTTGCTCCGAAGGAACTGAACGGGGCCATATGTGGAGCGATGACGAGGCGACCTTTTCTGGTGTGCTGTCAGATCTATATGGTCGTGCTATATCTTCTTATCAGCGGGCTAAGTTGGAAGATGCATTGCGCATTGCCAATGCCGATCTAGAAGAAAAAGTGGTGGAGCGCACACAAGAGCTGCATGCCACCTTGCAGGAGTTAAAAGATACTCAAGCCCACTTAATTGAAAGTGAAAAAATGGCCGCTCTGGGTGGCTTGGTCTCTGGCGTGGCCCATGAAGTGAATACGCCATTAAGTGTGGCGATTACAGCCATGAGTTACATCAAGGACGAAGTAGAGCAGCTGCGCAGTGACTATCAGAAAGGTCGCTTGGATGAGCAAGGTTTTATTCATTTTTTAAACGAGTTTGATTCGGCTTATGGCATGTCACGCAGTAACTTGGAGCGCGCGGCTAAGCTGGTGTCGGACTTCAAAAAAACCGCCGTCGGACAAAGCTCCAATGTGATTGAAAGCATTTGCTTAAAAGCCACTATTGACGCGCTACTGAGCAGCTTGCATCCCATGTACAAACAACTGCATGCGCAGATTCACCTCACCATTCCAGAGCAGTTAGCGATGGTGACCTACTCTGGTGCCATCGATCAGATTCTTACCAACCTGATCAGTAATAGCTGCATTCACGGCTTTCAGGGAGCAGAGCAAGACAACCATATCTATTTGACGGTTGAGCAGCGGGCGGATCATGTGTTGATCGATTATCGAGATAATGGTCTCGGTATGAAGCCGGATGTGTGTCGTCGCGTGTTTGAACCCTTTTATACCACTAACCGCGCCAACGGCGGCTCTGGGTTGGGCATGTCGATTACCTATAACTTGGTGACACAAAAACTCAAAGGCGAGATTGGTGTCATGGGGGATTCCGATCAAGGCGCTCATTTTCAGATTAAGCTGCCACTGACGCTTGAGTCTTAAGGTATTTTTCACTTAGCCACCCATCTGACTCGATGGGTGGCTAATGAGGTCTAGAAGCGATACGTCGCTCTGGCCATGACATTGCGTGATGGGCCGTAGAAGTTAAAGGTCGAGGTGCTACCGATACGAGCGTAGTATTTACGGTCAAACAGGTTGTTCACGTTCAGCGAAACATTTAGGTTTTCCGTCAGGTCTTTGCTGAGGCTGGCGTCTACGGTGGCAAAGCTTGGGGCGCTGACCGTGGTGCTACCGCGAGTCATGGCATAGTCGGTCATCCCAGTTACTCCAAGCCCGACTTCCGTGCCGTTCAAACGGCCGCCTTCAAGAGTGTAATTGCCCCACAGATTCAGAGTGTGCTGTGGCATTAACATAAAGCGTGAGTTACTGCCTGACAGGTTTTCTGTGTCCATATAGGTGTAGCCAGCAATCATATCAAGTTGGCCTAAGTGACCGCTTACTTCGATTTCTGCCCCTGTCACACGGGTTTTACCGGATGCTTCTGAGTAACTTTCCCCTGGGACACGTAAGGCACGGTTTTTGTCGGTCAATTGGAAAGCGGTGATACGGCCATTTAATTGACCCTCTAGGTAGCTGCCTTTGATACCCACTTCAAATTGTTCCCCTTGGCGCGGTTCAATCATTTGATCGTTTTCATCCAAGCTGGTTTGTGGCTTAAACACTTCCGAATAGCTGGCGTAAACAGAGTGTTCGGCATTCAAGTCATAGACAGCGCCGCCGTAAGCGGTGAAACGAGCATCGTCATCGAACTGGCTGTTTGAGGTGCTGTTATCACTAAGGTCGGTACTCTGATTTTCTAACTCATACCAGCTAAAACGACCGCCTACGATCAAGGCTAATGGCTCAATAGGGCGGAAGGTGAGCTTGCCATAGACGCCCGTTTCTTGTTCCGTGGCAGCACTGGCCGAGTCATAGGTGGGGGTGATAAACGGTGCCGACGAGGCGTTAAAGGTCGCCGCCTTGATGTCGTTTAGATAATCCGCTGTATCACCACTGGTGGAATCAGTGTCGTAGTGCTTGTAATCCATACCAACGACAAACTCACTGACCGTATCAAATGTCTGAAAGGGTTGGCTGTAGCTCGCGTCCAAGGCTAAGGTCTGTTGATCGAAGTCGCCTTGGGTGGTTTCCAGTGACGTGTAACCATCTTCTGTCAGGGCTGAGCCACTGAATGCGTAGTGGTAATCCGTGCTGCGATCTGAGGCTCGAGCTGCCAGACGGCCATAGCCACCGTTATCAAATTCGTGGGTCAGATCGACAAACACATCGGTCATGTCATTGTTAAAGTCGTTCCAGTCGGCCCCCAAAAAGGTGGCGCGATCCCAATCCGCTAAGGTGCCGTCAGCATAGGCAGGGAAACCATTCGATGGCTTGATGTCTTTGTTCTGATGTAGCACTGCGATGGACAGCTCGGTCGCTTCATCTAGATCCATATCCAAGGTGCCGTAGAAGCTTTGGTTGCGGTTTTTATTGCCATCAACATCATTGGGCATGTTTTCTTGCGATACGACCAAACGCCCTCGTACGCTTTCAGATTCATTTAGCGCCCCAGAGACATCAGCGCCCAGCAGATGGCGATCCCAGCTACCAATACCAGCGTTAATTGAGCCTTGAGCCTCATAAGTCGCGCGTTTACGTACCAGATTAATGATCCCTCCAAGCTCGCTAGAGCTGTTAAACAAGCCCGAAGGGCCACGCATGATTTCCACACGATCAATCGCGGAAATAGAAGGCAGGGTACCAAATAAAGACGACATAGGGGCTGGCAAACCATCCACATTACTTTCGTCGTATTCATAACCACGGGCAAAAATCGACGAGCGGCCACTGTCGTTTGATAGGGTGCGTAGTCCTGGTGTGGCGCGGGCGACGTCATCTAAATGAATCAAGTTGCGATCTTCGATGTAATTGTGGGTCAGTACCGTGATCGATTGCGGAATATCGCGCAGTGAAGCGGGGGCTTTGGTGCCTACTGTGGCGGCGTTAACGCTATAGCCTTCGGTACTCTCCGACGATTCCATACCGTAAAGGGCGTTCCCTTCAACGGTCAGGGTCGATAAGCGGTGGTTATTGGCAATGGACTCGGCGATTGCCGTCATTGAGAAAGGTGCGATCAGGCCAACACTGATTAAGACTAAGGCTCGCATTGTAGAAGCTCCAAATAATAATGATTTGCATTTGTGTTTGTTGGCAAGCATTATTCCATACCCAAGAACCTGTGTGCCTATGCAAAGCAAGCAGATCCCTATGGAAACAACGCATCTCAGTGAGAGGTAGCGCAAGCGAACAATGATGTTCGATAAGATGAGTCTTAGGAGTGAGTTCATGAGCCAAACCGCGCGACTAAAAGACCGACAGATGCTCAGTGCAGAGCTAAAAGCCCATGCGCCGAGTTTTAATCGTTATCACTTTGCCGAGTCGCAAAGTCGGTCGACTCAGCCTGTTTTACAAGGGGCTATTTTGACGCAAACCGGTGCCTCGGGATTAGTCGTACACACCACCAATGCGGTGGCGTTACAAGACTTTGAGGTCGAGACGCAAATCGCACCCTGTGTGCGCATCATCTTATTTTTTGAGGGTGAAAATCGTTTTTGCTTTGGCGAACAGAATCTGACTTTAGGCAAAGACTGCCAGCGCGCTCGCATCGTTATCGCGACCGAATCGACGCCGTGCCGTATGGCAATTCGTAAGGGAGATCGGCGCTGTGGTTTGTATGTCTGCGCGGAGCTAGAGTGGTTCGCGCAACAGGGTTTAGACAGTGTTCCATGGCGTTTGCCGATGCAAACGCCGCTGGCGATTCATGAGTGGGCATTGCCACGACACCTTTGGTTGCATGCCCGTAGCCTGCTGGACCTATCAGAAGATAGTCACGTTGTTCGTCTGGAGCGGGAAGCCTTTGGTGTGGCCTTGATGGCTGCTTGGGTGGCTTCATTGGAGGCCCGTGCTAGCCCTGAATCAAGTGCCGTTGAGTCACGCCAAGGGCAACGTTTTTGCCAGCTATTAGCGTGCGAAGAAAGCTGGAGCTTATCGCTGGAGCAGATTGGTCATCAGCTCGGCATGAGTGCCGCTACCTTGCAGCGCTATGCCCAGGAGCATCTTGGCATGAGTTTGACTCAGTATTTGCGTAAGCAACGTCTTAGCCAAGCTTGCCAGGCGCTGCACCAAGAACAAGTTTCCATTATGGAAGCCGCCCTCATGGCGGGTTACAGCCATCCTAATAATTTCAGCGCGGCCTTTAAACGTCAGTTTGGGGTTTCACCTAATGAAGTCTGCAAGTATTCGTTGAATAGCTTGTTGGCAAAGCACTAATCTCAAGGAGTGAGCATGCCCTTATCGATCCGCCACCTAATCGGTGTTGTTTTTTATTTAGTAGGTATTTCTATGACACAAGCCTTCGCGCTGTCAGTTTCAAGCACCCATCCGGTCACCAGCACGGTGCCGAACAGTTTTTATGTGGACCTGACGGTGGCTGATCAGCCTGAGCCTTACCGTGTGTTTATCTCTGTGCCGGAAACCAAAGCACCAAAAGACGGCTTTCCAGTGGTGTATTTGATGGATGGTAACGCCTTTTTCAGCAGTGCAGTGAATACTAGCCAAGCGTTGGTGCATCCTCGTTTTGAGCATAAGCAGCCTGCGATCATTGTTGGTTTGGGCTACCCCATCGAAGGCGATCGCGATACTAAGCGTCGTTGGTTTGATTTAACGCCACCAACGCCACAGCCGCCAGCCTTACCGAAAAAGCATATGGAGCGTTTTAAAAACATGCAGTTTGGTGGTGCTGAGCAGGCCTTGTCTTTGCTCGTGGACGATATACGTCCATGGCTGGCGCAGCAGTATCCGATCAACCTTGATCAGCAAATTCTATTTGGACACTCTTTGGGTGGGTTGTTTACCCTGTATGCGCTGCATACTCGTCCTGAAGCCTTTCAGGGGTACGCTGCCATCAGTCCGTCATTGTGGTGGAACGAAGGCTATCTCAAACCCATGTTGCAGCAGCAAGCAAAGGAACCAAGACAAGGTAAGCAGATTCTGATGATCATGGGGGAGCAGGAAGTGGATTATATGTTGAAGGATGCGCGTCTTGCTCAGCAGTGGTTTGTCGAACAGGGCATTAACAGCGAGTACCGTATTTTACCCTATATGAACCACAGCACAGTGTCCCTGCCAGCCTTGACCATGGCGCTGGAGAGTCTGTTGCCTGCTAACCAGGAGGAACAAGCAGAACAAACGCCAGAGAGCTAACTCTGGCGTACAGTCGGTTTGGGCTAGCCCCAAACTTGTTTCTGCATCAGATCCAGTCCAGCCGTCAGCTCGACCGCTTTTAAGCGGGCTTTCGGGTCATGCAGCGGGAAGGAGAAGATCATTTCATCCACACCTGTCAGCTCAATAAATTGCCCTAAGCGCTGAGCTACCGTGTCTGGCGAACCGACCATGGCATAGCGCAGGGTCTGGTTGATCATCGGCATTTCTGCCGCTAACACCGCGCTTTGCAAATCCTCCACCGGTTCTGGGAAGGGGCGATTGGCATTACGACGCAAGTGGGCGAATTTAATTTGTGCCGATGTGAAGTGGTACTTGGCTTCGGCATCAGTGTCCGCTACCGAAGCCATTACCCCAGCAGAGACATAAGGCTTATCCAATTGTTCTGACGGGCGGAAGTTGGCGCGATAAATATTCAAGGCTTCCAGCAGCATATCGGGCGCGAAATGCGAGGCAAACGAGAAGGGTAAGCCCATATGGGCCGCCAATTGCGCTGAGTACAGGCTGGAACCCAAGAGCCAAATCGGCACCTGGGTGCCTTGACCGGGCATGGCAATTATCGGCTTGATCTTATTCTCGTCGGCAAAATAACCTTGCAGCTCTTCCACATCTTCAGGATAAGAATCCACCGGACCGCCAAGGTTACGACGCAAGGCGCGCGCGGTGGCCATATCAGTACCAGGTGCTCGCCCTAAGCCAAGGTCAACACGACCTGGGAACATCTCGGCTAAGGTGCCAAACTGTTCGGCGATCACCAGTGGCGCATGGTTGGGCAGCATCACTCCACCGGAACCGATACGGATGTGCTGGGTGACCGAACCAATCGCCGCCAACATCACCGCCGTGGCAGCACTGGCAATGCCTCGCATACCGTGGTGCTCGGCTAGCCAAACACGCTGATAGCCATTGGCTTCGGCGCATTGGGCGAGCGCTTTACTGTTGGCGATGGCATCGGCAACGCTTTGTCCCTCGCCAATGGGTGCCAAATCTAGAATTGAAAATGGGATCGACATAGCGTCCTCCAAGCTTTTAGATGCTTCTCACAGTGAGGGCAAGGTCATTACTTGGCAAGAGGACATCGATCATCATCCTTGTTTTTTAGGGTATTCAGTGCTGCTGATAAAGCGATGGTAAAGCCAACCGATGACGACAATCAGGAGGCTACCAGTTAGCACTGGGGTTAATACGAAGCCCCAAGGCGCGCCGGTCATCATTATCAGCAGCGGGTTGGCGCCTGCAGGTGGATGTAGAGTATTGGTCAGCATCATCACCATCACGCCTAGGCCCACGGCTAAGCCCAGCATAAGTGGTGTGTTATCCACATAATGAGCCATTGCGACACCAATGCAAGCGGTCAGAACATGGCCGCCGATAATATTGCGTGGTTGCGCTAACGGGCTTTGTGGTAAGGCAAAAAGAATCACCATGGTGGCGCCAAACGGGGCCATGATGCCCAGATATTCAGGGGACAGCTCGCCACCCATTGCCAAGAGTGAAATACATAGACAAGCCCCTAACCCCGCAACCAAGGCTTTTGAGATTGGGTGAGCATTGAGTGAACGCAGTAGCATAAAGACCTCGTGAAAAGTGTTCTGTAGGTAGACCGATCTGTCTACTTGCAAATGGTAGACAGATCGGTCTACCTCTGTCAAACTCTTTTTCAAAGAGGAACCCTATGACAAAACGAGAAGAATTAATCAAAACCGCGTTTGAGTTATTTTACTTAAACGGTGTCCACAGTGTGGGTATCAACCAAATCTTGGCCGAAACCGGTGTCGCCAAGAAAACCCTGTATACGCATTTTGCCAGCAAAGAAGCCTTATTAGAGGCGGTGATTGCTTATCGTGATGAGCGCTTTCGTAGTTGGATATTTGGCTTGATGGAACCCTTAACCGAGGCGGAAGCAATCGTCCAAGCCATGTTTGATGGCTTAGACGATTGGTTTAATGATCGCGTTGATACACTGATGCCTTTTCAAGGTTGCTTCTTTGTCAAAGTCAACGCAGAGTTTTTGAACCATCGCGTTAATGAATTGTGTTTTGAACATAAGCAAGCCATCGTCGAGTATCTCGTACAGCGTTTGACGCCGTACTACGGTGCAGAGGGCGCGACAAAGGTGGCGGATCAATTGGCGTTATTGAAGGAAGGGGCGATTGCTCAAGCGTACTTGGGTAAGGATCGACAAGCGGCTAAGCTCGCTTGGAGCTTAGCCAAAGGTGTTTTACAGCAAGCGCAAGCAATCAGCTAGCGAGCGCGGTAATGATAGGGCGAACACAGTTACGGCCAGCATTTTTGGCCGCATATAAGTGTTGGTCAGCACGTTCTAGTAAGGCATCCAAGGTTTCGCCAGGTTTGAACTGAGCCACACCTAGGGATGTGGTGATCGGACGTAAACTCTGTCCGGTTTTCTTATTGGTCAAATTCAAGCGGCTAATACGCTCACGCACTTCGTTGGCAAATTTAGTCGCGGTTTGAATATCCGCATTCGGCAATAGCAGGGCAAACTCTTCCCCGCCAAAACGGTAGGCTTGCGCCCCTTGGGTTTGCGCACAGCTCATCTCTAAGGTGCGGGCGACCGATTGAATCACCTTATCACCCAATAAATGGCCGTATTCATCGTTAAAAGGTTTGAAGTGGTCAATGTCCACCATCACCAAACAGGTGTTAGCAGCCGATGCTGTGTAGATCGCCAAATCTTCATTGAACTTACGGCGGTTATTAATCTCCGTCAGCCCATCTTTGAACATTTGTTTTTCGGTTTCGGCAATCTTCTCTTTGAGTGCTTGAATTTCGGCATTTTGCTTTTCTAGCTGCGAGCGGTAATTCTCAGTCTTATCCATAAACTCGCGTGCGATCGAAACCATCTTATGGGCAGCAGGCACATCTGATTGAGATGCTTCTTGAGCCATCATTTGAATATCTTTCGACATCGACTGATTGAAGTCTTGCGCATCGCTCATGGCATTTTGTGTCGAATGCCCCATGGACTTGACGACCTTGTTGATGTCGTTTTGCATCGCCAGCAATTTGTCTTCTGCCGAGTTGACAATGAACTCATCCAATAGCTTGTCACACATAAAGCTATCGCACTGGCCAAGGCGCTTGATGATGTCATCCATGCGTTGATTCAACTTTGGAATGTCACCGGTCGTATAGTTAAACCAAAGGGTGTAGTAAGGCGGCGTAATGGGAATATTATGCTGAACCATCAGGGGGATGGTTTGACGGAAATACTGATTAATTTTTGAGACAGAGTGGCTCTTCACAGTATTGGCCCCTTGTAGTTCGATCAAACGGTTAGGAATTTGCAAAAAATATGAACTCATAATAGCACGTAATACGAGTGCTATGTTGTGGCTTAATAGTTGAAAACCTGTCGCTAGATCAATATTTGCGGCAGATAGTGCACGCTTTGGAGCTCTGAGCTTATTGCGAATGGTACGGCTGATCGTTGCTCAGGCGGATCAGTCCCTTAATCAGTTTAAATACGGACCAGATCCAAACCCCTAATAAAATCAGGTAACCAATAAAGAAGATGGCGAGCACAAAGCCAATCACGCTCATCAACAGCCCCCACCAAAAAACACTGGTGATGTTCTGGAAATGGTCATAAAAAATCGAGCCTTTGGCGTCGCTGGATTTGGCCATGGCCCATACCGCGCCAACCAACCAGAAGATACCAGTGAGCAGGCCAAGCAACATGAATCCATAAGCAATCAAGGCATTTTGTTTCGCTTGATCGTCATGGGGCGTCATCGGAATATCGTTTAAATCCATGTGCTTGGGCCTCTTAGAGATTGCGTTATTCCAACTCTATCACGCAGTTAAAGGCGATCACGACACGATCTTTTTGCCCAAAATACGGTAGCGCTGAGTGCTTCAGGTAAGAAGGGAAGATCACCACCTGACCTTCGGTTGGTGCGAAATCCCAAAAACCTTGGCCGCCCAAATAAGCCGTACCCGGATCGGCATAATGTTCAGCATTCACGCGTGGGTCGTAAAAACGGTTGATACCGTTACGTGCTTCAAGGTTGGCTTCGCCTGGATCGAGATAGTAGATACCACACCATGAACAGTTCGGATGCGAGTGCGCATCGTGGTAGCCGCCGTTCTTGGTAACGTGATACCAAGATTCGATCACATGCGCATAAGCTTCAGCATCTTCTGGCCAGTGCTGATGGTTCACCTCAAACGCCACATCTGCGATCAGCTCTTCTACCATGCGGCGCAGCTCCATCACTTCAGGTACTTCGTCTTCCAAAAAGTCCAAACGACTCTCAGACAGATTGTGTTTGGCTTGCACCGCCACAGCGCTGTCGACGGCGTTTTCTTGCGCTTGTTGACGTTGGTAGATATGTGCCAACAGAGCATCTTTTAAAAACTCGTGATCCGGTAGTTCAGTAACAAACAGCGGTGTGGTCCAAGCCTGAATGGCTTCAATGGTTGGGGATTCCATCAGTGTGTGCTCATGCATAAAGAAAGCGCCATTGTAGCAGACATTTACTCGGATTCAGACGACAGGATCCAGTCGATAGCGTCCTGATATTGCTCGAAGGCACACATCTCACCTTTAATAAACCAAGCGCCGATTTTTGCAGCCATATCCTGCCAAGACTTATGACCATAAATGGCGATCTTGTCGATGTCTGTACCGAGCTCGAGCCCAAGACGAAAATCATCCCAAGCGGCGCGCAGTTCCCAACCATCAAAGTCCGTGATGTCCACTAGGATTTTCACTTTTGGTTGTTCAATGGCTTGAAAGGCACCGATCAGCATCGGCGTGATGCTCTGATAGTCTTCGTGTGTTAAGGTTCCGGACGCTTTCATGACCACCATCATTTGCTGATGATGGCGCTCAATACCGACTGAAATACCGTGAATAGTGTGAGACATGGGATTCTCCAAACAAGGCTGTTTCTGTCACTGTAGATCAGTTTGCCCAGCTTCGCCGGGTGTCGGATCAAGAGTTCGGTCAATTCACCTGTAAATGTCATGCTGGCGCGCGTCCATGTCCTGCTAGTATCGGCATGATCTTCATTCACTGTTTGCGTTAAAAGGTTCCCATCATGCAGCCATTAGCAGGATTGCTAAATCAGTATTTCGGCTTCGATCAGTTTCGCGAAGGACAGCAACAAACGATCGAACAATTGCTCGCGGGACAGTCGTCTTTGTCCGTGTTTCCTACCGGTTCAGGCAAGTCCTTATGCTATCAATTTACCGCCACTCAGCTACCGCATTTAACCTTGGTGATCTCGCCTTTGATCGCCCTGATGCATGACCAGCTGGCGTTTTTGCAAAGCAAAGGCATCCCCAGTGCAAGCTTGGATTCAACCCAGAGCAAAGAAGACAGTCAAGAAGTGATGCAGCAGGTGCGAGAAGGGCGCATTAAGATCTTGATGATCTCGGTGGAGCGCTTTAAAAACGAGCGTTTTCGTCGCTTTATTCAGGGCGTGCAGGTATCCATGTTGGTGGTCGACGAAGCCCACTGTATTTCCGAATGGGGCCATAACTTTCGTCCTGACTATTTGAAGCTGCCGCAGTACCAGCAAGAGCTCAACATTCCACTGGTGCTCTTGCTCACCGCTACGGCCACCCGTCGCGTGCAAAAAGATATGGCGCTGAAGTTCAACATCGCGCCGCAGCATATTGTGCAGACCGGTTTCTACCGTCATAACCTAGATATCGATTTAATCTCGGCTCAAGGCCAAGACAAACAAGCCTTACTGCGCCAAGTGCTTGACCAGACGCAAGGCGCGGGCATTGTCTATGTGACGCAGCAGAAAACCGCCGATGAGCTGGCAGCGAGTTTGCAACAATCAGGCTATTCCGCCGTGTCTTATCACGCCGGTTTGGGCAATGACGTACGAGCTGCCATTCAAAACGATTTTATGGCCGGACAAACGCGCATTATCGTCGCCACCATTGCCTTTGGCATGGGCATCGATAAATCCGATATTCGCTTTGTAGTGCATTACGATCTTCCGAAATCCATCGAAAACTACAGCCAAGAAATTGGCCGTGCAGGGCGTGATGGCCAGGCAAGTCGCTGTGTTATGTTGGCGAGCCTGGATGGTTTGCATGTGCTGGAAAACTTCGTTTACGGCGATACCCCAGAGTCCCACGCCATCCAAGCCCTGTTACAAGAGATCTTTAGCAATACGATTAATGGTGAATGGGAAACCCAAGCCTACGGCTTATCGCAAGCGACTAATATCCGAGCGCTGCCGTTAAAAACTTTGTTGGTTCAGCTAGAGCTAGCGGGGGCAATCGTGCCCCGTTACAGCTATTACAGCGATGTAAAACTCAAATGGAATCAAAGCCTTGAACAGATCCGTTCGGTTTTGCCGGTAGAGCAGCTGGATTTGTTTAACCAAGTGGTGCAGCACACGGCCTTTAAGAAAATCTGGGGCGTACCGGATTTCGAGCGTTTGCATCAGCAAGGTCTTGAGCGCGGCCGAGTATTAAGTCTACTTGAGCAACTGGCCGATCGTGAATTGATTATCTTAGAAACCAAGGGGCTAACCGAAGTTTATGGCGTACGTACTGAGCTGTTAACGCCTGCCTTGGCGGAAGAACTGCAACGCTATGTGGCACAAAAGGAAACCTCAGAAATCGAGCGTATCGCCACCATGATTCGCTTCTTCGAATTGGACCGATGCTTGAATCATAACTTGGCCCGTTACTTTGGTGACCAGCAGGCGCCAGAGCGCTGTGGCCATTGCTCTGTCTGTCGTGGACAGGTGTTATCCTTGGTTAAAAATGATGGCTATCAAGTGATAGGTAGTCTTTCTTCGGATCTGCAAGCGGCCCAACTTTGGCTGTTGCAAAAGCTGCCACAACAGCAAGTGACGCCCGTCTTGCTCGCACGCTTTATGGCTGGACTGACACAGCCAGTGTTTACCAAGTTCAAAGCCCGCCAGCAGCCAAGCTTCGCCAAGTACGAAGATATGGCCTATCAAACCCTATTAAGCCAAGCTCAAGGTCTGTAGATCCAAAAAAGGGATACTCCGCTGGAGTATCCCTATGTTCGGCGGCAAACCTTACTTAAAGCTTTCCACGATCTGATCGTATTCACCGCTGGCTTGCAGTGAAATCAGCGCTTTGTTGAACGCATCACGCAGTTCTAGACCGTTCGCGGTATTGCGTGAGAACATCACAAACACTTCTTGTTCATTGATAGGTGGTAACACGATCGATAGCTTAGAGCTGTCTTTACCAGTCGACTTCGCCACCGACTTTGCCACATCCAGCGTACCCGCATAGAAATCGACATCATTATTGAACAGAGCTGTTACCGCTTCGTTCTCAGTGGTAAAGGTGTTCATGTGTGGGAATGGGTGTTCGTCAAAGGTATCCCCGATCACCGAGTCCGCCAGTTTACTAATACGGTAGGCGTTAAGTTCGTCGTAGGACTTGATGAACTCCACATCCATAGTGTCCAGTTTCACGAGACCGGTGAAAACGCTGTAAATAGGCAGTGAGAAGTAGTATTTCTCGGCACGCTCTTCAGAGTAGTAAGCACCAACGACGGCATCTTTAGTACCGGCTTCGCCATCTTTTAGTGCTTGCGTCCAGCTGGTGAATTCCAGTGTGTAGTCCGTACCTGCTTTGGCCATGGTTTGCTTAACGATTTCGGCCAACACACCTTGGCGGTCTTCCGTTTCACCAATATAAGGTGGCCAGTTTAACGTTGTGTAATGGACTTCTTGCGCTAATAGAGGGGTGCTGAGTGCCAAACCAGCCATCAGAAGTAATTGCTTAACCTTGGTCATTTTTATTCCTTATTTTTCGCCTAAAGTGCAAATATATTTCAAGCCCAAGTTAAATACTACGGCTTAGGTCATAAGTTCGTTACAAAACACAGCCCATCGCCAATCAACTGGACGGTAGAATTTTCCTCTATGCCTAGGCGCGCATTCGGCCTGCGAGTGATAAACTAGCGCCGTCTTAATCCATTGCTAACACGGTGCTTGTTTATGAGTTTCTCCACCCTAGGTCTTCACGCGGATTTACTGTCAGTCCTCGACACGCTTGGCTATCAAACGCCAACGCCGATTCAACAAGCGGCGATCCCAGAAGTCCTAGCCGGTCACGATGTGATGGCGGGAGCGCAAACCGGTACCGGTAAAACGGCGGCGTTTGCCTTGCCCTTGATTCAACGTCATTTAGAGCGTGAAGCATCAGAACAAGCGATTCGTGTGTTAGTGCTTACTCCGACGCGAGAGCTTGCCCAGCAAGTCCACCAAAGCTTTGTTAAATACAGCCAAGGTT
The DNA here is from genome assembly GCF_057626615.1 of Marinomonas sp. HM11-D. Classification (NCBI taxonomy): domain Bacteria; kingdom Pseudomonadati; phylum Pseudomonadota; class Gammaproteobacteria; order Oceanospirillales; family Oceanospirillaceae; genus Marinomonas; species Marinomonas sp. HM11-D. The sequence goes on from NZ_JBMMKT010000020.1 coordinate 37,008, forward strand.
TAGGTTTAAATGCGGTGGTGGCTTATGGCGGCGCGAGTATTAATCCACAAATCGATGCGTTAAACGCAGGCTGTGATGTGTTGGTGGCAACGCCTGGACGCTTGTTAGAATTGGCCATCAAGCAGCTGATCGACCTGAGTACGGTCGAAACCTTGATCCTTGATGAAGCCGATCGCATGCTGGATATGGGCTTTATTGTCGATATTGAACGCATCCTTAAACGCCTGCCTGAAACGCGCCAAACTCTGTTTTTCTCGGCGACTTTTAACGATGAGGTGTTTGCTCTTAGTAAAACCATTTTGCAGCAGCCTAAGCTGATCGAAGTGGCGGAGCGTAACGCCACGGCTGCGAAAGTCGAGCAACGCATCTACGAAGTGGATAACAAACGCAAAGCAGGCTTAGTCGCCTACTTAATTGGCTCACGTAACTGGCAACAGGTGCTGATCTTTACCCGCACTAAGCAAGCGGTGGATGAATTAGCGAAAGAGCTGGAAAAAGACGGTATCAGCGCTGCGGCAGTACATGGGGATAAATCTCAAGGTGCCCGTGATCGCGGTCTAGAAGAGTTCAAAACCGGTCAGGTTCGTGCGCTTGTCGCAACTGATGTGGCCGCCCGTGGTTTGGACATTGAGCAGCTGCAATATGTGATCAACTACGAGCTACCGTACAACGCCGAAGACTATATTCACCGTATCGGTCGTACTGGCCGTGCTGGCAAAGAAGGTCTAGCGGTATCGTTGGTCTCACCGAAAGAAAAATACTTACTTGAAGAGATCGAAAAGCTGACTGGCGAACACTTTGTGGCGCAATGGATGGAAGGCTTTGAACCCAATATGATGGTGCAAGAAGAGCAAGCCAGCCCGAAACGTAAACCGTCAAAGAAAGCCCTGCGAGCTAAAGCCTTAGGCCAAGGCGCTGCCAGCAAACCAAAAAGCGGCAAACCACGCCGTCGTTAAGTCGTTCGCGACTTTCTGATTGTCCTCAGCTACAAGGCCACCTAGTATGTGGCCTTACTTTTAACATTTAGAACAGGATACGCACCATGGAACTAGATATTCAAACTAAAACCTTTGCAGGCGTAGAATTCCAAGTCACCGTGGTGGAAGGCATCGGCTACTTTAACCACGCCCAACTGCTCGACCTAAGCGATCGCATTATGACCGAAAAAGCCAAGATCACCTTTGTGGATATCGCCGAAGCACAAAAATACCTCGACGATTTCCCTGAAGTGTTTGCGGAAATGCGTGAATGGAGCCCAGAACCAGGTATCGCTGCCACGGTGAAGTTGGGTTAAGAATCTAAACTGCCGAAGTGACCTCAATAAACCACTTCGGTGACATCTCTGCAAAATCCGTACGGATATTGGAATCAAGGTAAGCAGCAGAGTCGAGTACTACGGCTTTGCCGTCGGTGCGTTGAAACACCACCCAGTGCCAAAATTCTTTGCCTTCTTTTTCTTGATGCTTGATCGACAGTAGGGCTGTATCGGGGAGGGTGTCCCAGGTGGTGAAGGGGATTTCGTCGTCGGAGGTGCTGACGCCAGCGTTACTTAGCAAAGTACGCACATATTGGGTGTCAGACCAGAGTGCCTCATCGTCGGCATAGATACCGAGGCCGTTGGCGATGGCTTTCATTTCTGAGTAGGTTTTGCCTAAGATGTTCGCTACAGCAGCAATCCCACAACCAGTTGTTTCTTCCTGTATAACAGGCGTTTGCATACTCTCTTCCTTCCAGACGATTTACTAAGGAAGAGAGTAACGGATTTGGGGACTGGCCGTCTATCTAAGATGCCATTACCCAGTCGGTCGCTTCTTGTTTGCGTTTGAACACTTTCAAGTTTGGCGAGATCAACCAGCTGAGGGCGTTGATCATAAATTTCTGCCAGCGGTTTTGGCTGAAAATAGCGATGCGGTGAAACTCAGAACCGATTTTCAAACCATGTAATAGCTCGTTCCATGCGCTTCTTGCGCTTAAACCTTTTAGTTCACTCAAATCTACCAGCAAGGCCACTTCTGAAGCACGAATCGAGTAGATCGCGCTTTCTAGCATGGCAGACAGCTTTTTAAAGTCTTTGCTGCTTGGGCGGCCTGTTGGCTTTAAGTTGATCACCAAGGTGTCACGATGGCGCTCTAAATTCATGGAAATGTTATTTGTTTGATTTGTCATGGAGTCACCCTCCGTCCGTTCGTTGCGATAGGGTTAATGTAAATCAAAAGCGTTGCGAGGAAAGTTGATTAGCTCAGCATCAATTGTCAGCCTGACAGGCAATTCTTGAGTTATTGTGCGGATTGGGTAGCAATTGCGAACGAAAAGGCGGTTAAAGTCGCCAAACCATCAAGAACGGCAGATCTTTGTCGGGATCAAGAGGGGAACAGCGCTGCCTTGTCAGCAGCGCTTTAGTGCAGGGTTAGTCTTGAATATGACGCACGGCAAACACGCCGTAGCCCGCCACAATTAAGAAACAAACGGCTGGCACGAGATAAGACACGCTGGCGCTAAAGGTATCGATTACGGCGCCTTGAACCATCGGCATAATGGCACCACCAAGGATCGCCATCACCAAGCCCGCTGAGCCAAATTTGGTGTCTTTACCTAAGCCCGTTAGGGCAATGCCGTAGATGGTCGGGAACATCAATGACAGACAAGCTGAGATCGCCACAATCGCCAATACACCTGTGATATCAGAGGCTTGGGATGCGTAGACGCAGAGCAAGGTGCCGGCAAAGCCTAGTACTGCCAACAAGATAGTGGGACGGAAAACACCGATCAGCCACGTCATGACAAAGCGTGAAATTAAGAACAAAATCAAACTGTATTGCAGATAATCCGCGGCATTGGCTTCGCTGCCGCCGAGGACTTCCTGCACGTATTGAATGGTAAAGGTCCAGACACAGGTCTGCGCCGCCACGTTAAAGAATTGCGCCACCACACCCCAACGGTATTGCGGCAGTTTGATAAGACGCTTGAGGGTCGCGACAAAACCATCGTGCTGTTCTTGCTCTTGGCTGACGCCTGCGTTTTCGGCACGCGGGACTTTGACAAAAGCAATCAACAACCAGATCACGATCAAGACTAATGCCATGCCCACATAGGGCGTCATCACTGCTTGCAGCTCTGCGGCACGCACCGCATTAAGCGCATCTTGGGACATGGCCGCACGCTCTTCTGCCGTCGCGGTATTTAAGCTAGGTAGGATCAACACCGCAGCCAAAAACACACCGATGTTAGTGCCCACAGGGTTAAACGCTTGCGCCAGATTCAAACGACGGGTGGCGTTATGTTTTGGCCCCATCGCCATCACAAACGGATTGGCCGAAGTTTCTAAAATCGACAAGCCCGCCGCCATAATAAACAGCGCCGCCAAAAAGAAACCGTAAGTCATCGACAGGCTCGCAGGGTAAAACGCCAAAGCGCCCAAACAAGCTAAACCAAGCCCCGTCAGCACACCGGTTTTATAAGAGAAACGGACATTGATAAAGGCCGCCGGCAACGCCAAACAGAAATACGCCCCATAATAGGCAAACTGCACCAACGCCGACTGCAGGTTACTCATGGTAAAGATCTTACTAAACACCTTCACCAGCGGGTCGGTCATATTCGCCGCCACCCCCCACGCTGCAAAACAGGTGATCAAAAGAATAAACGCCAAACGCATATTGGCGTACACGAATGGCTCGCGCTCATTAGCTTGCATAGGAAACTGCCTTTATCTTGTTCTTATTGCTGAAAGCGTCCGGCAAATGAGAGCCAGACGAATGCATGAAGGCAGCACCTTAGAGCGCTATTACTGATGAACGATTAACAGTCGAGGCGTAATTTGCAATAAATGTGAAATGTGGTGTCGAGGCTAATTTTTATACTTGACTAGATAGAATGTTACTTAGTTCTTTTAAACGCTCTATCTGATCAATATTTTGATGAATATATCGATTCTCTTTTTCGATAAGCCCTTGGATTTTCGACATTTGAGATGTTAAATCTTCTATGGTTTTAATTTTTTGCACATCTAAAAGTTCGTAATTCCTTGGTCGGTATTCAATGTTATTATTGACTAACTTTTCATACAATTCATCTTTGTTGTCATAAAATCTTTTTTCAATTATTTTAATACATTCTTCTCTATCATTTTTTATTATTTTTATTTGTTTTCTTGATTGCTCAATTTTGTCTTCATTTTTTCTGATGTGCATTTCGATTTTTATTGTTTGCTTTTTACATATGTCTGAATATTTCCCAGATAAAATATCTTTATTAATGTTTGAAAATAAAGTTAGTCGATCTTCATATATGTTTTCCTCGTCTTTTAATAGAGGGCCAAAGTATGAATTTTCAAAATCAAATTTTTCTAGAAACCTAGTGTTTACATATAAATCCGCATCTTCTTTATCAGAAAAAAAGGACAAAGCCAGTATAAGCCAGAAGAGCTCTAGTTGGCTAAATTCACTATCTAGCACGTCTAGGTATGTCTTTATGTTACTGTTATCTTTCAAATAGTTGTAATGTGTGAATCTAATTATAGAGCTTACTTTACTTATGTAAGACTTCCATAAATCTGCATTTGAATATAAGTCACTTACTTCTATTTGGTAATTTGGGTCAGCATCTAGAATAGAGGCAAATTTAAATGAGTTTTCATTACTATATCGGAAGTTATCTTTACTTCTAAATAATCTGTAATCATCTATGAGCCTGAAAAACGTACTTTCAAACTGTTGAAGCCTAATTGCTTCAAACTGTTCATTCATAACTTTTTCTTGGCCAGCTAGCGCTTTGCTCTGCCTTGCGTATTCTTCTCTAGCAAGTTGAAGCTCTTCCATTTGGGCATCAAGGGTTTTTCTTTGCATAACAAATGTCGCTGCAACAGCGGCAAAGGCTAGACCTGAGAAGAGGGAAGACCAAATACCAAAGCTATCTCCAAGCTGTGCGAGACGTTCAATAGAATTTATCTCATATCGCAAAGAAAAGTATGTACGATGATAGAAAATGATGATTAAGACTAATAGCGTTAAAGCAGTAGCCCACATTTTGTAAGAGATATCTGCTTTCTTTTGAGGCGCTTTCTTATCTGAATGTCCCTGATTCACAATATGCTTCCCGTATTACGACTTGCACTGATACTAACATGCGTCTGGACTCATTAGAGAGAAACCAACGTTATTTTTTAGCGACCTCTAGCGCTTGCGCGTAGAGCAAAAAATAATTGTTGGTTTTTCTCCACCAAACCATCGTGCAATACAAATAGCAATCAGCCCCCTGATGACCCTGCGCAATCCCCACAGCAAAAACTCAGCAAATAAATTTGCAAAGGTCTATGCTGAAGGAAACAACAACAGGAGCGCAGTATGAAATTCGGATTAGTCGATCGCCAAGGGTATGTTCCGGACATGAATTACGGTGACGCAGGCAAAGAGCTTGCGTGTTTTGTGCCATCTGATTACAACTTTGAACAAGTGTCTTATGTAAACGGGGAAGGGGAAGTAAAAGTCGACGGCCATGTATGGCGTTTCTTCTTTACCCAAGAAGGGATTGGTGTCGAACTGATGGCGGGGATCGTTACCCTGCATGAAGCACAGAAATTTTTACAAGATGTGAAAACCCATATCTGGGGAGAGAAGCATCAGCAAGTACAGATCTTCCTATCCGGCGTCGCACCAGATTAATAGTGACCGCCTCCACAACGAAAAAGACCGACTAAATTAGTCGGTCTTTTTGTGTTTCATGATAAGTGTTAATAACTTAGGCACTTATCCACTTCGTTTGCTGCACCCAATACCACCGCCACACGTTGGTGAATGCCATCTGGCTGGATGTCCAGAATGCGATCGGTATGAGTGAAGGCTTTACCACCGGCTTGCTCAAGCAGCATGCCCATTGGGTTCGCTTCGTACATCAAACGTAGCTTGCCAGCTTTGTTAGGATCTTTCTTATCCCATGGGTAAATAAAGATACCGCCACGGCATAGGATGCGGTGCACATCACCGACCATCGCCGCGACCCAACGCATGTTGAAGTTTTTGCCACGGGAGCCGTCTTTACCAGCAACCAAGTCATTGACGTAGTTTTGCATCGCGTCAGACCAGAAACGCTGGTTCGACATATTGATCGCGAACTCTTGTGTCTCTGCATCCACTTTCACGTTTTCACGGGTTAGGATGAATTCGCCTTGCTCAACATCTAGCGTAAACATGTTCACGCCATGACCTGTGGTGAATACCAACATAGTGGATGGACCGTAAAGCACATAACCTGCCGCGACTTGGTTTTTGCCCGGCTGTAGGAAGTCTGCTTCCGTTGCTGGCTCACTACCTACCTGGCGGTAGATGGAGAAAATCGTACCCACCATAGAGTTGATGTCGATGTTTGACGAGCCATCCAATGGATCGAAGGCAATCAAATATTCGCCAGCTGTATTCGCAGGAACGATGTCGTCCTCTTCTTCCGATGCGATCGCGCGCACGGCAGGAGAGGCTAGCAAAGCACCTTTAAGCATGTTGTTAGAGATCACATCCAGTTTCTTTTGTTCTTCCCCTTGTACGTTCTCGTTACCTGCCATCCCAAGGATGCCAGCTAGGGAACCCTTCTTAAGAGCGCCAGAGATTTCGATACAAGTTTGGGTTGTGACTAACAGAACTTCCTGCAATGATGCGGATGAGACATCAGACGCAAGGAACTGAGATAGGCTTTGCATGGCATAGGGTCCTTTTTATTTATTCGCTATCCGAAATTATGCCACCCCCTTGGTTTCGCGTCAGCCAAAAAGCCAATAAATATGAGTCGAAGGCTCGACTCATTGATAAAGAGATGAGAACGCTATGGATTACTTACTGCACTACTTAAAATTTGATGGAAAAGGTGGCGCAACCCGCGAAACTCAACTACCAACAACCCTTCCTGAAACGGGTGCCCATTGGGTACATATCGATTGCTCTAAAGACGATGGTCGCGATTGGCTCGATAATATGGTCGAGATTCCAGATGCGGTGGTAGACGCCTTGTTTGCCGATGAAACCCGCCCACGTACCGTGAAAATGGGACAGGGCGTATTGGTGACTCTACGTGGCGTCAACCTTAACCCTGACTCAGATCCATCGGACATGGTGTCCTTGCGCCTATGGGCGACGCCACACTTTATTGTCTCGACTCGCCGTCGTCGCTTGTTATCTGTGATTGAGCAGGTGGATAACTTAGAAAAAGGTGAAGGCCCGGAAAACATCGCTGATCTTGTGGCCACCTTAACCCATACCCTGACGGGGCGTATGGCCGGCGTCATCGATGGTTTGGAAGATACCTTGGGCGAGCTTGAAGAAGAAATGAGTGAACGCGTTGAAGCGGAGCAACGTGCCATCCTTGTGGATCGTCGTCTACAAACCGTTCGCCTACGTCGTTTCCTCGTACCGCAAAAAGAAGCGATTTCTCGCTTAGCGAGTGAGATGCAATCTTGGATGACCAAAGAACAATTAGCCCATGTTCAGGAAGCGGCCAACGATATCACTCGTTATGTGGAAGCCTTGGAATCCTTGCGCGAGCGCTGTTTGTTGATGCAAGAAGAATTCGCCAACCATCAAGCAGAGAAGATGAACGCCCGCATGTATGTGCTGTCAATCCTATCCGGTATCTTTATGCCGTTAGGTTTCTTAACCGGTTTATTTGGTATCAATATTGGCGGTATGCCTGGCGTAGAGAATAGTGCAGCATTTTGGCTGTTTGTCGGCGTGCTGGTATTAATGGGCATCGGCCAATATGTGCTGATGCGTAAGAGCCGCTGGTTCTAGGTCTTTGGTTGTTTTTAGTTCTTTAGATAGGTTTTGTAGAGAGCTAGAGCCCAGCCATTATTTTTCGCTCTACGCGCAAGCGCTAGAAGTCGCTGAAAAATAACGCTGGGCTCTATCTTAATAAGCCTGAAGAGCTTTTCTATACAAAGGCGATTCTTGCAGCTGATTAGTTCGCAACAATTATTTTCCGTTCCACGCGCAAGCACTAGAAGTCACTGAAAAATAACGTTGAGTCCTATCCTAATGAGTCTGCTTAATGGATTC
>NZ_JBMMKT010000021.1:0-28879 GCF_057626615.1 Marinomonas sp. HM11-D
AGCTGATGCTGTCAGGGCTTTTTTACGTCTGTCGAAAATTCTCAGCCTTGTCCCCGATATAGAAAAGGGGTCAGATCCCTGTACGCACCTCAGCTTCCAACCACTGCATACAGTTGAGGGATCTGACCCCTGAAGGGTTTCTCCCGATCAAACTATTGCTTCCCCGAGTGGGGGGCCGTACTCCGCGAGAAACCTATTATCTTCGTCAACACTGGTATCTAAAAGATGTCCACAGGATCTAAAACTTACGAATCTGATAGGTTTTTGAATCTTTTGTAACCCTATTCATTTTTTAATGTTTCATTTAAGACTTTGAATAGTTGTTTTATGTCTTTTCACGTCAATAGATTCTGCGTTATCACTCTGGTAAATAGTCTTTATGTAATTTTTTTTCACAAATGAGCAGTAAATGAGTATGTGCCTTTGAGAAAGCGGTATAAAATTCCCGAATCAAATTTTTGGGCTTTTAATTCACTTTTTTGAGGTTGTTGTAAATGTCAGATGTACTGCAAATGGTGCTCATCGGGCTCGCGGTGATCGCGTTGCTGGGTGTTGTGCTAGAAGATGTCATACATGTAAATAAGGCGAAGGTGACCTTATTTCTAGGAACTTTCTCTTGGTTCTTACTCTATGTCTTTCACTCCGAGTCTCCGAGCGAGTTACAAGCGATAGGGCATGGCTTTGAAGAAAACGTTTCCGAAATTGCCAGCCTATGGCTGTTCCTCGTAGCAGCGATGACCTTCGTAGCTTATCTCAACAAGAAGGGCATGATTGAAAACGTTATTCTGCTTTTTCTACCTAAGCAGATTAAAGAGCGCTCATTGCTGTTTTTAACCGCAATTTTCTGTTTTGTGTTCTCTTCTTTAGCTGACAACATCACAGCAACCCTTGTCTCTGTGACCTTAATCCTGTCTCTCAATTTACCCACTAAGAAAACTATTCGCTTTGCTACCTTGGTAGTGTTTGCGGTGAACTCGGGTGGGGTATCTCTAATCACCGGTGATGTGACCACCCTGATGATTTTCTTGGAAGATAAGGTCCATATTCTTGAACTGTTGATGCTTTCGCTTCCGGCATTCTCTGCCGTGATGGTATTAGCGCTGATTCTAAGCCGTGGTATGAATGACGTGGTTGAGATCAACATTCGTCATAATGAAGTACGTCTAGTGGATCTAATGATCGCGGGTGCTTTTCTATGCACGATTGTCTCGACCATTGCAGCCAACGTTCTGTTTGGTATCCCTCCGGTGCTGATGTTCTTAATGGGCATGGCCACCATGTTCTTAATCGCACGCTTCTTTAATGATGATAAAGAAGAAGAGCAATCAATCCTGGAATACATTCGCGTTATTGAGTTTGAAACCTTACTGTTCTTCTTGGGCATTCTGCTGCTAGTCGGCATGTTGAAAGAAATTGAGGTGTTGGACTCGATTGTTCGCATGTATGAAATCTTGCCGCCTTATCTTGCTAACTTCTTAATGGGCGTGTTGTCTTCCATGATTGATAACGTACCTCTGACTGCGGCCTTATTGAAAGCGGGGATCGTGATGAGTGATACGGATTGGCTGGGTTTGACCTATGCAGTAGGTGTCGGTGGTTCCCTATTAGTGATTGGTTCGGCAGCAGGCATTGTCGCCATGAGCAAGGTAGATGGCCTAACGTTTGGCTCCTATGCCCGATACAGTTTGGTTCTGCTGATTGTCTATACGCTTGGCTATATCGCCTCGATCAGTTTAGCGCAACTGGTTCTCGGCACTTAAGCAGATTTAAAAACAGGCACTTCGGTGCCTGTTTTTGTTTGTCGCCTAGTTAACGATATTGGCCTGAGTATTGTATGGAAACTGTTTATATGGACAACAAGTCCTGCTTTAGACCGAACTCACCTTTTTAGCGCATTGATAGGCTCTTCAATGGTGCATGATTAGGTTGTGTGTATCAAAATGGAGCTTATATGGTAGATGTTGTGTGGCTTTTGGTGTCGGCTACGCTGGTGTTTATGATGCAGGCAGGCTTCCTATGCTTAGAAAGTGGACGCATACGCAGTAAAAACAGCATCAATGTCGCGGCGAAAAATATCTCCGATTTCATTCTCTCCGCCGCAGTTTTTAACTTGATTGGCTTTGGCTTGATGTTTGGCGTCTCCTATCAAGGCATCTTTGGCACGTCAGATTTTCTCTTTGGTGATCAGGCTTCATTCTCGTCAATCGCTTTTTTCTTATTCCAAATGATGTTCTGTAGTACCGCGGCGACCTTGGTATCCGGTGCTGTGGCAGAACGCATGACCTTTGCTGGCTACCTAGTCATTACCATAGTGCTCAGTGCTTTGATTTATCCAATCGTCGGTCACTGGGCTTGGAATGGTGTCTATCAGAGTAATAGCCTTGGATGGTTAGAAGCCTTGGGCTTTGTTGATTTTGCTGGATCAACCATAGTGCATTCTGTTGGTGGATGGGTCGCGCTGGTGGCAATTTGGATAATTGGCCCACGTCTACGTCGTTTTGATCAAGGTATCCTATTACCGCAAGGTAGCAATCTGCCGTTGTCTGGGTTAGGGGTGTTGTTGATCTGGCTGGGCTGGATTGGCTTTAATGGTGGTAGCACTTTGAGTTTGGATCAAAGCGTACCGCACATTTTACTGAATACCTTTGTTTCTGCGATTTGGGGTGGGATTGCTTCGACCGCATTCTTCTATAGCTTGTATCGCTACATCAATGTGTCGCAGCTACTCAACGGTGTGATTGCTGGGTTGGTAGGTATCACGGCGGGTTGTCATGTGGTGTCTACTTCGGCGTCGATTTTGATTGGTTTGATCAGCGGCATTGTCACTGTGATGGGGTCTATTCTGATGGAACGCTGGCGTTTGGATGATGCCTTGGATGTGGTGCCAGCTCATCTGTTTGCTGGCATCTGGGGTACATTAGCCGTGGCTCTATTTGGTAATCTAGAAATGATTGGTACGGGCTTAAGCCGCTGGCAGCAATTGCAAGTGCAAGCTTTAGGTGTGATCAGCATCGGGGCTTACTGCTTTATGGTCTCGTTTGTTGCCTTATCTTTATTGCGTCGGGTGATGCGCTTAAGAGTGACTCAGGAGCAGGAAGAGCAGGGCCTCAATATTGCTGAGCATAGAGCCACCACCGAGCTGATCGACTTGTTGAATTCGATGCATTACCAAGAAGACCAAGCCGACTTTTCCAAGCATGTACCGGAAGAACCTTTTACAGAAGTGGGACAGATCGCCAAGCAGTACAATCAGGTGATTGATCGCGTACAGCAAGAAATCTCCGAGCGTGATCAGGCCTTGTATTGGTTTAAAGAAAGTGAGATGCGCAAATCGGCGATCTTGGATTCCTCCATGGATTGCATTGTCACCATTGATGGCGAGGGGAAAATTATTGAATACAACCCAGCGGCTGAGCGCACTTTTGGCGTCTTGAAGCGTCAGGTAAAAGGTAAAAGCTTCATCACCACCTTTGTACCCGAGAAAGATCGCGAGAGTATTTTAAGTAGCTTAGAAACCGGCTTTTCCAGCTCGGGAGGCTGGCTGATCAACCGCCGTAATCATTTCCAATTACAGCGCGGCGACAATGAGCTGTTCCCTGTTGAAATTGCTATTACCAAAGCGATCAACGATCAGGGTTCCTTCCAAGAATTCACCCTGCATATACGAGATGTGACACGTCATGTGAAGTTACAGCAGCGTCTACGTTTCCTAGCTTACAGTGATCCATTGACTAGCCTGTTTAATCGGACCTATATGACCGAGCGTCTAGAGCATGCTCTGCAACAAGCACAAGATACTCATCAAGCGGTGGCGTTACTGTTTTTAGACTTAGATAAGTTCAAAATCATTAACGATACCCTAGGTCATAAAGCAGGAGATGAGTTGCTTTGTGAGGTGTCTGAGCGCCTGACTAAGGTGGTATTAGAGTCCGATATTATTGCTCGTTGGGGCGGTGATGAGTTTTTAATCATGCTAACGGAAGGGGTGTCTTCAACCCGAGCTGAGCAGTTGGCCAACAGTATTCTGCAACAGATGCGAGAGCCGGTTTTATTGGCTGGTAAGCCAGTCAAAGTGGGTACTAGTATCGGCATTGCCATGACCGAGCACCTATATGATGTGGAGCAGCTGATTCAGCAGGCGGATATGGCCATGTATTGGGCCAAGCAAAATGGCCGAGATAATGCCAAATTCTTTGAACCTCATATGGCCAATGAAGTGACGAGTCGCTTCCAGTATGAGCAAGAGATCAAAGATGCGCTCGATCAGCAGCAATTTCATTTGCTGTATCAACCACAAGTCGACACCTTGTCACAGTCTGTGGTGGGTTTTGAGGCCTTGATTCGTTGGTCTCACCCAGACAAGGGCATGGTGTCTCCTGCAGAGTTTATTCCCATTGCAGAAGAGTCCAACCTAATCTGTCGTATCGGCGATTGGGTGCTAGAGCACAGCATTGCCACCTTGAGTGAATGGTTGCGAAGCGGTGCTCAGGTGTTACCGATCGCAGTGAATATTTCGGGACGACATTTTGTTGCGGAGGGATTTATTGAAACGATTGAGTCCCTGCTAAAGCAATATCAAGTGGATGGCCATCTACTCAAAATTGAAATTACCGAAGGCGTGTTTATTCATGATATGAGTCAGTGTATTGAGATCATGGGCGCGTTAAAAACCATGGGTGTCGAAATCTCAGTGGATGATTTCGGTACCGGCTATTCGTCATTGCACTACTTAAAAGAGCTACCATTGGATATCTTGAAAATCGACAAGTCGTTTGTCTGCGAAATTGGTGATCGTGCGGAAGGGGATAAGATTTGTGAAGCCATCATCCAGTTGGCTCAAAATCTGGATTTGAAGGTGATTGCTGAAGGGGTAGAAACCCTGGAACAGGCTAATGTGTTGAATCAACTAGGCTGTCATCTGCATCAGGGGTATTACTATGATCGTCCTCTGTCAGAAGCGGCTGCGCTTAAGCTGTTGCAGCAGGAGCAGCACACTTCTGATGACGCTAAAGCGCTTTAGTTATCTTCTTTCGCATCCGCGGCTTTACGCTGGCGAATGTTGTTCAACAAAGATTGCCCAGAGGTATGCGGAATCGCAGGGTTGGCGCGGTGTAGAGCCGTTTTAGCAATCATATTAGCAGCGACAGGGGCTGTGATCAGTAAGAACAAAGTAATCAGGAGCTCGGATACAGAGAAGCTTCCTTGATTAATAGTTTGATAGATCATTGAGGCTAACAACACTCCGGTAATGCCAAGTGTTGTCGCCTTAGTCGGCCCGTGCAGACGAGTAAAGACGTCCGGTAAACGAGCCAGACCAATTGATCCTATCAACAAAAACACACCACCAATCACCAGCAATACGCAGATCAGTAATTCGGTATAAAACGACATAAATGACTCTCCTATTACTCGATGATATCGCCGCGAAGCAAGTACTTACACAAAGCCGAAGTGCTGACAAAACCCAGCATGGCGATCAGTAGCGCGGCTTCAAAGTACAAGCTGGTTTCCATATAAATGCCATACAGCATCAGCAACGCAATGGCATTAATGTACATGGTATCCAACGCCATAATGCGGTCCGACACATGCGGCCCCACCAGTAAACGCCACAGGTTTAAGAACAAAGCGATACAAATACAAATGGTGACGAAGAATAACGCCCAGCTTAGCATCCTAGGATCTCCTTAATCGGGCGCTCGTAGCGCTGTTTAATGTCATCGATAAGGGCTTGTTCATTATCCAAATGCAAGGCGTGAACATAGAGCCATTGCTTATCTTCTGATACTTCAACACTGACAGTACCAGGTGTTAACGATACGGTGCTGGCCAACACAGTAATGCCCACATCAGAGGTTACATCTAAAGGAATGGCAACAAATCCGGGTTTCAGCTTACGCACTGGGCCCAGTACCAAGATGGCGACTTGGATGTTGGCGATCAAGATGTCTTTTAAGACCAAAAAGAAATAGCGCAACGCTAACCAAGGGCGGTGGATTTTGGGCTGCTCGTTACGCATCCCGTTGACCAGTAGCGGAATGCTAATGGCAAAAAACAGCGCCAACACTATGTGTCCTGGGCTGATGGAGTTGTTCATCAATAACCAGATGACGAACAACAGCAGACTGTGGAACGGCATAGGTAAAAATCGCATTAGAAGCCTCCGTCAGCCAATGGGCTAGTTAACAGTGCCTCAACTGATAAGCGAGGGTCGTGAAGGAAAGCCGCAGCTTCATTAGCCAGCTCCGACAGTGGGCCGCCAAACAGGGCCAGTAACGGCGATGCGCCCAGTAATAAAACAATACCGAGCCACTCGCCAAGGTGCATGGTTTGGCTTTCTTCCGTTTGCTGTTTGTTGGAAGAGTGACGCCAGAACAGCGTTGTACCAGCACGCGATAGGGCGATTAGGGCACCTAGACTGCTAAGTAGCACAATTGGCCAGACCCAAAGCTGTTCCGCGACGGAGTGTGCGGCTTGCAGAATCATGATCTTGCCTAGGAAACCAGACAGTGGTGGCATGCCAATCACGGCAATGGCGGCTATGGCAAAACAAATGCCGAGGAAAATCGGATTATCCATGGCTTTGGAAATCACAAGGCGATCTTCGGCTTTGCCGCGCTGGCGTGCAATCATATCCGCTAGCAAGAACATACCGCCCGCTACTAGTGTACTGTGAACCATGTAGTACAAGGCCGCACTAGTAGAGGCTTCAGTACCGATCGCGGCACAGACCATCAGCGTACCGGCAGACAGCACCACAAGGTTTGCAGTAAGTAGTTTCAAACTTGGGCTTGCCAGTGTACCTATGGTACCCACGACAATTGTTAGCAGTGCCAAAGGCCACAACCAAGATTGAGCAATATTGGCTAGTTCCCCAGCGTCATCGCCGAACACCACGCCATGGATACGTAAAATGCTGTAGATACCGACCTTTGTCATGACAGCAAAGATCGCCGCCACCGGAGCACTGGCGCTGGAGTAAGTTTTCGGTAGCCAAAAATGCAGCGGTAACATGGCAGATTTCATGCCGAAGACGACCAATAATAACAGGGCACCGATTTTGGCTAAGATCGCCACACTGCCTTCAAGTTCACCAACTTTCTGTGCCATATCGGCGATGTTCAAGGTACCTAAGGTACCGTACATAATGCCTAAACCAAATAGAAAGACGCTGGAGCCTGCAAGGTTCAGAATCACGTAGTGCGTCGTGGCTTGGGTTTTATGCTTACCACCGCCATGGATCAACAGGGCGTAAGAAGCGATCAACAAGATCTCGAAGAAGACAAACAGGTTAAAGATATCGCCGGTTAGAAAAGCGCCGTTGATACCCATCACTTGGAACATAAACAATGGGTAGAAGTAACCGCCGGTACGATCGTGATAGCCGGTGGCGTAACACAAGGCACCAAAGGCTAAAAAGTTCGTCACGCACACCATCACGGTCGACATAGGGTCGGCCACTAACACAATGCCAAATGGTGGACGCCAGTCACCCAAAATGTACTGAGTCACGCCCTCTAAATGCACAGAAGCAACCAAGGTAAAACCTACAATCACTTGTAGCAGCATCGACAGCACCGAAAACACACGCTGGCGCTTTAGGGTTTTTGATATCGGCGGCAGCAGTAGTAGCGCACCGGTAAACAGCGGCAACAGAATCGGTAAAATACTTAGGTGTTGCATTTAGCGCTGTCCTCCAGACTTCTGACGAGCTTGTTCCTTGGTTTGTGGGATACGACCATCCACATGATCGTTGCCCAAGTCCGCGCGGGCACGCATGGCCAAGATCACGGCAAAAGCGGTCATGGCAAAGCCGATAACTATCGCTGTTAACACCAAGGCTTGAGGCAGTGGGTCACCGTATTCTTCTGACATGCCCAGAACCGCCGCGCCGTCCAATTTCAGACGACCGCTCGCGAATAAGAACAAGTTGACGGCATAAGATAGCAAGGTTAAACCCACTACCACGGAAAAGGTTCGGCCACGTAGGGTTAAGAAAATCCCGCAGGCGGTCATCAAGCCTACGCAAAAAGCATAGATACCTTCCATTATGCTTCCTCCTCGAATACAGCACGCTCACTGGTGGTCAACTGACCTAGGTTGGCCAAGATCAACATGGTTGCCCCCACCACAGTTAGATAAACACCCAAATCGAACAGCATGGCGCTGGCCAGCTCAAACTTGCCGATCACAGGTAAATAGAAATAGTCGAACCAAGAGGTTAAGAACGGACGACCGAAGAACCAACTACCAAGTCCTGTCAGAGCGGCAATACCGATACCTGAGCCGATCATGATTTGGTAATCCAGTTTCAAACGATCCTTGATCCAATCGACACCGTGGGCCACATATTGTTGAATGATGGCCACCGAAGTGATTAAGCCAGCGATAAAACCACCGCCAGGCATATTATGGCCACGAAGGAAAATGTACGCCGATACCAATAGGGCAAGTGGTAGTAGGCTTTGAGACACGACCGACAGCATCAATGGATGACGATCGCTGGACCACGGGCGGCCTTGCTCGTTACTTGATGGCATGTACAAACGCATACGGGCGATCAATTTAAAGATACCGAGCGCGGCAATACCCAATACGGTGATTTCGCCTAGGGTATCGAAGCCACGGAAGTCCACCAAGATGACGTTGACCACGTTGGTACCGCCGCCGCCAGTCTTACTGTTTTCAGTGAAGAAGGTGGAAATGGTATCCAATGGGCGGGTCATCAAGGCATAAATCACGGTGCCAACAATACCGCCGATCATGGCAGAAATCCCCAAGTCACGTACCACACGGCGTGGGCTCGACTCTTTCGGGGTTTTCTGTGGTAAGAAGAACAGCGCCAGCATAAGCAAGATGATCGTCACGACCTCTACCGATAGCTGAGTTAAGGCTAAGTCAGGTGCCGAGAAACGTGCGAACGCTAGGGTTACGATCAGGCCAACGACTGAAAGCGTTAGCAAGGCCACCATACGACGACGGTGCCAGACTACGGTAGCTAATGAGGCAATCGACAGCAACACCGCACCGGTAATAGACAGAGCGTCCAATGGGATCTCTGGACGACGACCAGCAGTCGTGTCTAGATCCAGTAGCGGATAGGCACTGACAACAATGGTAAACATGAACAAGAAGTACATGTAACGCTGTAGCGAGCCGTTTTCAAAGAAGCCAATAAACCAGGTTGCCTTAGCCACTAATTGCTGAATGGCACGTTCAAATAACACTTTAGGGTCATTGGTGGGGAATTGGGCTTGGAATTTAAACAAGTGCTGGCGGTTGTAGTACACCATTAAGCCGCCCACCAAGGCGATGGCACTCATCAATAGCGGAATATTGAAACCGTGCCAAATCGCCAGACTGTACTCTGGCACAGGGGCATTCAAGGCTGAGAACGATGCGCTGTGCAACAGATCGCCGACGATCCAACCTGGGAAAATACCCACCAGCAAACATAGCGCCACTAGGATCTCCACCGGTACACGCATGTAACGTGGTGGCTCGTGTGGCGTTTTGGGTAGGTTAATAGGCTCACCGTTAAAGAACACATCGTGTACAAAGCGCGTCGAGTAAGCCACCGATAAAACGCCACCTAAGGTCGCCATCACAGGCACCATCCAAGACAGCGAACCTAGGGAGTCTTGGTGTAGGGTTTCGTTAAAGAACATTTCCTTCGATAAGAAACCGTTTAACAGTGGTACACCGGCCATCGCTGAAGACGCCACCATGGCTAGGGTTGCCGTGTAAGGCATGTACTTCCATAGACCGTTAAGTTGGCGCATATCGCGAGAGCCCGACTCGTGGTCGATAATCCCCGCCGCCATAAACAATGACGCTTTAAAAGTCGCGTGGTTAATAATGTGGAAAATCGCCGCCACCAACGCCAAGTCAGAGCCCATACCCAATAGCAAGGTAATCAGACCTAGGTGACTGATGGTTGAGTTGGCAAGTAGTCCTTTAAGGTCGTGTTGGAACAGAGCTAGGTAACCGCCCAGCAAGAAGGTCGCTAAACCTGTCATGCTGACCAGCAAGAACCATAAGTCCGTCCCTGCTAGAGACGGGTAGAAACGCGCCATTAAGAAAATGCCGGCTTTCACCATGGTTGCAGAGTGTAGGTAAGCACTCACAGGCGTTGGTGCCGCCATGGCATTAGGCAGCCAAAAATGGAACGGGAACTGCGCTGACTTAGTAAAAGCACCGATCAAAATCAGTACCGTAATAATCGGGTAAGCGCTGTGAGCACGGATCAAATCACCGCTATCAAGTACCGTTTGTAGGTCAAAACTACCGACCACATTCCCCAGCATCAATAGACCAGCGAGTAGAAATAGGCCACCGGCACCCGTAATGGTCAGCGCCATGCGGGCACCCTTACGGGCCTCGCTTTTGCTGCTCCAGAAGCTAATCAAGAGGAAAGAGCTGATGCTGGTTAGCTCCCAAAATACCCAAATCTGAATCAGGTTATCGGACATCACCACGCCGAGCATGGCGAACATAAACAGAATCAGATAACAGAAGAATTTGCCGATATTGTCATGGCTAGACAGGTAATAGCGGGCATAGAGGATGACCAAGAGGCCGATGCCCAATATGAGAATACTGAATAATAAGGTTAAGCCATCGAGACGAAAGGCGAGATTGAGCCCTAAGCTTGGCACCCAAGCCAGCGAGGTTTGAAAGCGCTGGCCGTCTAACACGGCAGGGGCGAGCTGTAAGATTAAGAACAACGCGATAGCAGGCAAAGCAGCGGTTAAAAACGCACATGCGGTTCGGCTATAACGAGTACTACACAAGGGAACTAAGGTGCCCAGTAATACCAATAGGGGAATGCACAGTAGAGTATTCAACGGATCTGCTCCTTCATAGCATTTTTAACGGGATAGCCTAGGTTCAATAGCATACCAACCGTTTCCATTTTTTAAGCAATCACCTGCGACAAAGTGCTGCTTTTTGACTGTAATTCGTAAGGATAGCGTGATGAGCGCATATTTTCTTTAAAATTTGGTAGTAAAAAAGTAACAAAAATAATGTGTTGCATCGAAACTCAAAAAAAAACGCTGAGGGTAAGTCAGCGTTTTTTAATAGACCAGCGTTTGTTCTTTAAGTTCAGCTGGATTTGATCTCTTCCAGAAGCGACTCGATGTTCACCACCACTTGTAAGCTGGCCGTTTCCATCTTATCCAAATGGCTTAGCATATCTCTCTGATTCATTGCTTGCGCGGCTTTCACCGCAGCACGGCCTGCTTCATGTACGGCTTTGTGTGGCGCTTCAATGGCTTTGAAATTACGCGAGTACTGGTAATGTTTTGAACCGTAACCTTGGTAGTACCATTTACCTAGACGACACTCAGTATGAGCATTTACTTCCGAATTGAAGTCGCGCTTATCAATACGGCGGTAAACTTCGTTTTTCCATACCGCATGGTCTAGCTTCACGGTATCCAAGAAGGATTGGGTGGCCGCCAGCTTGATGGCGGCTTGCATGCTCTGAGAGGTAACGATGACGTTTTCGACAATGCTATCAATCTGGCTGGCAGAGGTTGCTACGTCTTCAGCACTGGTTTGGTTCTTGTCCACCATGTCTTTGATGGCATGAGTTTGATCCAATACTTTGCGGACCAGTTCTTCTACCTGTTCACTGGCCGAGTGCGTTTTGCTGGCTAGGTTACGAACTTCATCGGCTACCACGGCAAAACCACGACCAGCTTCCCCAGCGCGAGCCGCTTCGATGGCAGCGTTCAGTGCTAATAAGTTCGTTTGATCAGAGATTTCCTGAATGCTTGAAACCAGTTTGCTAATGCCGCTGGCAGTGTTATCTAGGATCTGCGCTGCTTCCATACTAGAACTGGCTTGCTCATTAATAATGGTCGCACGCTGATTTAAACGTTGTAGCGCTGAGCGTGTCTCACTGAATAATGTATCGACTTCTTTTAACTGCTCACGCTTATCGATCAAGGATTCAGCGTTGTCTGCCAAACCGTGACGAATGGAGTTCAGCATATCGCCACCGCGCAATTGGTAACTTAGCAGTTCTGTACAGCTGTCATCAGTTTGCGTCTGCTGAGCGTCAGCTCTGGCTTCAGCCAGCTGTGATTCAAGAATAGCCACGCGTTGCTGGTATTGATCGCGTTCTTGCTGTAACTGCTGTTCAAGTTCGCTGATACGATTTTTATTAGAAGAAAAGAACATTAATCGGGCTCCCGCCAGTGCTATTAGGATTGGGGCAGATAATACAGATGAAAGTTATACAGCTATTGTGTGCCTACTAGGTTAAGGATAAAAGTTATTTATTTCGTAACAGTAGGAAATTTGTAAAAAGAATGTTCAAGCAATAAAAAGCCTGCTCCAAGTCAATCGCTCAGGGCAGGCTTTTGGGGTTTGGCTATAGGGAGATATGATTAGCCAAAGAACGCCCACAGTGGGCTGTGCTCAGAGCCCATGCTCCAAAGCAATACCACCACTGCGAGTAAGAACTCAAGAATCAGTACACCAATGCCTAGTGTACCCGTGGATAAGATAAAACCTTCTTTATGACTGATGCCTAGGAAACGTGGTGTGCCCTTGTAAAGTAGGTAAGCGGAATACACCACCCCGATACAAACGGCTAACATACATAACCAAGCAATTGGGTAAATGGCAAATAGGCCACTTAAAAACATGGGTGTTGCAATATACCCAGCAAAGATAATGCTTTCTGAGCGGCTCGGACGGTGTGAATATTGTCGCGAAAGTGCGTGAATTGCCGAACCCACGCCTGCAACAGCCAGCAGAATCAATGCATAGAACAATACACCTAAGCCAAGCGCAGTCATGACACTAAGTTTTATTCCTTCTTCTCCATTTAGTGTCCAACCTACTTGAGTGGTACCAATAAAACTACTCACAACAGGAATCGCCGCCAAGATCAATACGTGGTGCGCGTACATGTGGCTAACCGATTCATGCTCCTTATTGATTTCACGCCATTCTCGATCAGGATGGTGTAGTAATCCCCATACATGATTAATCATGCTGTCCTCCTCGCTTCCGACATCTGAATTAAGGTTTATGTGAATGTTTTGATGAGCATCAAAACGATCCTCATAAGGTTCATTATAGATGGGTACGAGAAAGTGGAACGCTTAGATGATAACGTTTTTTTATATGAGTCGAGGCTTTTAGAGGGATGTGTTCTATAAAGAGTCTGGCGAAAACCAGACTCTTCTGCTTGTCTAAGCATCATCAGTACATTGGTAGTCTTCTGGCATTTCAATGCGATAGGGTTGATCTTGCGGTTGTTGAACGTCCAGATTGCGAATCGAGCGTTCGATTAGAAATTCATAAAGCTTCCAACGTGAGCAGCTAGGGTGCTCGACCGAGCTGCGACTGTGTAATACGACTTTACCATTCGCAGCACTCACTAATTCCAACTCTAAGACGGCTTCTAGCACTGAGGTCTTGATGGTTTCATAACCCACTAAATAGGGCATGATATGAAAGTCCTCCTCGCAATAACGGCGCCCGTCTTTATTTCTATGACAAAAGGTGCCGTGACTAAAACGACGGTCTTCATAAACCGGTTGCTGCTGTTCTCGTACCTGAGCTTGGCTGCTGAGGTTATAACGGGCAATCAAATCAGGGGAGCGTAATTGCGCGCCGACATAGAAATAACCCTTACTTTTAAAAGCTTGCACCACCTGATCTAGATAGCGTTTATGGGTGAGTGCATCACCAGAGCTCTGGGCTTCAACCAAAATGCGTGATTCAGGCGTGATTTGAGCCTCTGGGTCTACATTACTGACTTGGTGTCCCATCATCACCACGTTGGACGAACAGCCCGTCACCAGCAGTAATAGCAGGGCATAAAACAAGGGCTTCATAAGGCTCTCCTGTCGAGGAATCGGTTAATAAAAAGACTGGCTAGGCAGCTACTGGTGTTTGACTGCGTTCCACGGCAATAGTTGTGGCGTAGCGATTGAGAGACATGGAAATACGCTCAACACTGCCGAGAATCAGTTCCATGTCCTCTTCCGATAGGGCGTGCTTAGGTATCTGGTTGAGAAAGTGCTGCGCCGCTTGGTTGAATACCGCGGGGCTTTTACCGTAATAGCAGTTCAAGAAAGCGTCGGCTAAGGCTCGTTGCAAAACATCTAGCTCTGCATCGAGCGCTCGACCATAGCGGATTTGAATTAGGCTACGTAAATGCAGCGAGACATGGCCTAAATTAAGTGCTGTTAAGGCTAAATCAATCAGGTTACGGCTGCTGGTCATGCCTTTTTCATAAGTTGCGATACGTAACAAGCGATCGCCCATGCGCGCGTTAAACCACATGTCCGCACGGGGATGATGAGCCAGCGCCAGTAAATCCCGGTAAGTGTTTTTCATTAACCGCTGCATCATCAGATTTAGACTTGGCCCGGTGATCAATTTAAACAGCCAATATAAAACGCTGACGCCAACGAAAATCGCCAAGGCATTACTCACAGTGCCATCAATTTGAAATGACTGCACCATACCGGGGCTCGGGGCGACAAAGATGGTAAAAGGGATCGAAAGCCCCAAGCCATAGGGCAAGGTAGCACGATCTGCTAGGCACAGCAGACCGACAAAATAGGGCCCCGCTAACACCAGCACCAATAACTCATAATCACCGCTGCTTTGTGCCAGTAACGGTAAGGCGTAAAGCACGGTTAGCAGCAAGGCGACCACTACCCCCACTAAAATACGGCGCAGGACCACGGTTAAAATCATCATCGGCAAACGCGCCATCATGATCGAGAACACCACCGGCAAGATCATAATCATCACCACCGCATTCGATCCGGTGCCGAGCCATAGGGTGGCGCCGACCAGAAACATCAGTGCACTGCGTAGCCCTGTTGTGAGGCCAACCAAAGGATCGTGATGGGGCTTGATACGTGGCGCATTAAGCTTCGGCTGCCGTTCGCTGGTTAGCGCATCGTAGCACTTTAAAATCACGATCAGCTCGGCACTCAGATCAAAGGCAATCTTAAAGAGGCGTCGTCCAAGCGGTGATTCATCCACTGATTCATGGGCGTATTGGCTTTGGCGACGGCGCAGCTCTTGGGTTAGCTGATGGCTTTCGGCAAAGGTCGTGGCGCTGGCGATGGCATGGAAAGAGTGAAACATATCGTCAATCATGGCGCCCATGCGGTCTGAAATCAGCTCAGCATGATTACGGCGTAAGCGACCGAAGATTTGTATCAAGGCCAACAGCGAGAGAATCTTATTCGATAAGAGATTCGAGGCTCGACTGCGTCCTGGGCCATGAGGGCCTTCAAAGGTCACTGCCGTGGAGTCATCGTTTAAGGCAGTGAGCGATTCTAAAATATTATCGATGGCTTGGTGACGGCTGGCGTGGGAACCCTTGGGATCCAGCTCAATGGCCAAGTAATCCAAGGTCTGATTGATGGTATGTCGTGCATTGGCGCGCAGAACCGTGCTGACTTTCACCGGCCAAATTAAGGTGCTGACCAGTGCCGCGCAAACCACACCAACGATGATCTCGCTGACCCGAGCTTGGGCAATATCAAAAATGGTGGCGCTGCTGGCCTGCGCCGGTTGTACCATCACCAGCAAGACCACGAGGCTGGCGGTCATGCCCGCCATGGCAAAGGCATAGATCAAATTGACGCGTCGTACCAGCGCAGACAAACCGGAGTTCAGACCGAGCCATAGGGCTAAACTCGCCATGGCCAGAACGGGCTCACCCGAAAAATACTCTAAAATCACAATACCAATAGCACCGCCGATTAGGGTACCGAGTATTTGGTAAATGCCTTTTTCAATCACCAGACCGCTTTCAGGGCGCATCTGCAAAAAGATCGCGCCAACCAAGGCCCAGTTCGGGCGCTCCAAATGAAAGAACATCGCCACATAAAGTGCCAACGCCATGGCCAGCACGCCCTTGATCGCGAACTTAATGGCATCGTTCTCAGGGAATAGGAGACTCTTTACTAGCGGATGCATCGGGTGTTACTCGCTGTCTAAACGAATCGACACCGTCATACCGGCGCTCAGTTGTACACCGTCAAACGGATCCAATTGAATATCCACCGGAATACGTTGGGCTAAACGCACCCAGTTAAAGGTCTGCTGCACCTGCGGCAGCAACTGGCTGTTGCTATTGGTATTGGAATCGGCAATGGCTTTACCAATACTGGTCACTGTGCCGGTCAGCGGTTGATTACCGTTCATGAGGGTAATTTTGGCCGCTTGGCCTTCGTGAATCAGCTGCAGCTTGGTTTCTTCAAAATAGCCCGTGACATAGAGAGTATCTTTCTGCACTAGAGACAATACCGGTGTGCCGCGAGTGACGAAGTTACCTTGGCGCAGATTTAAGTTAACGATATAGCCATCTTGTGGCGCACGAATCACCGAGCGCTCCACATCCAGTTGCGCCGCTTGGAGTTCTGCTTGGCTAAGCTTCAGCGTCGCTTCGGCACGTTTCACTTGGATACGGGCGCTTTCCACGGTTTCATCAGACACCAGCTGGCCTTTTTTACTGAGCTCTTGGCGACGCTGGTATTGATGCTGTGCTAGTTCCAGGGCGTATTGATTGCTTTCTACTTGAGCGGCTAATTGCGCTACCTGAGTTTGTGCGCGGGCATCGTCTACCTTGAGAATCACATCGCCTTTGCTGACCGCTTGATTGTCTTTGACATGCAGGTCCGTGACCCAGCCGGAGACATCTGGGGCAATGGTAATCACATGGGCGCGCACCCGACCATCGCGGGTCCAAGGGGAGTATAAATAATGCTGCCAAATCCAATGACCTGCCAAAATCGCCACCATGACAACCACGACCGTAAGGGAGATGCGTAAGGTATTGTTCATATCGGTTTAGCTCCCAAGCAAATAAACCACCAGCGCCAGATAGCAGACATACAAGCCTACCTCGAACCAAGCCACACGCCAGATTTTTAGATAAAGACCGGTTTTATAAAGGAAAAAACGCGTGATCCAAGACAGGATAAACGCCAGCGGGGCAAACAAGACGAGTGGGCTAAACAACAAACCACCCAATGCTAATTCTTGAAACATAGTGTCATCGTTCCCCTGTGATTGACCGTTGCCTTGAGAAGGATAGCCAGCTTCCATGGGCTAGCATCAAGGCATCTAGAATAGCTAAAGCATACCTCAGTATAAAACAAGAAATAGGACAAAAGGTTACAGATTTCAGGGAAGCTGACGGTAGGGCGGTGGTAAATCACAGGCACAAAAAAGGCCGCTTATTGCTAAGCGGCCTTTTTTTGACGTCTAGTAGAGGTGGGGGAGTCGAATCCTATTAAAAAGTATACTAGAAACAATAAGTTGTTGATATGTATGCTATCTATTGCTGTTTTTTATACAGTATTTTGTTTGCTATTCAGATATTTGGTGTGTCGTCTGTGTGTCGTAGGTCGATTTCTTCATAGTAGAAATCAAATGTTTTTTCACAGGGGAATGCTCTATGTAGAGTTGTATTCGGAGCGTTATTATTAATCCAATGGGTTACTCTTTTCTCTAAAACTTCCGAGGCTTTAATTCCGAGGACTATGCTACAAAGGTACTCTTCACTTAACAAACTACCAAATATTGTTAAACCACTTACATCGATGCCAAGGATATCTAAGTTTTTGAACGGGTAAATTATTCTATATTCACTTTCATATTTCCATATGTCATCTTTTGTAAAGTAAAGTTTATTAATTAAAGATCTGCTATTTATTTTCTTTTTATTTCCAAGTATTTGAACTGGTCTTTTTTTTCTGTATTTTACGAAGCCGATTAGGTTGGCAGAATTTTTATCCTCTTTAAATTGTTCGCTTAATATATGTGGCCCTAGACCGTCTAGGTCAATCTCTATCATAAATCCAGAATGATTTTTACTGTAGTGAGCCCACATAGCTCTATTTTTACTATTGTTTGTTAGAGATAAGACTCCAAAATCATTTTTCTTATCTGTTTTTACCTCTGATATTACATTTTTAAGAATGAGAGCCTTTTCTTCCGTGTTTAATTTCATTGGGAAGTCATTCTCCATCAAATCCTCTATGTTTTTTATGGTTTTTATATCTAGCTCTTTGGCTATGTTTTGTTCGAAAGGATCGTTTAGTAACTCTGTTTGAGAGAAACGTAGGGATATGTTTTTTTCTTTAAAAATGTAGTCGAATGCTTCTGGTGGGTAATATTTAAAAATTTTCATTTATCATTTCCTTTTGATAAGGGATTTAGTCTTGTTGCTTCTTCTAAGTAATCAGGCGCTAGGTGTGCGTAGCGCATGGTCATTTTTATATCTGTGTGGCCTAGTATTTTTTGCAGGGTGAGTATGTTACCGCCGTTCATTATGAAATGACTCGAGAATGTGTAGCGTAGTACGTGGCTGGCTTGGCCTGCGGGTAGTTCGATAGTTGTTCGTTTTAATGCTCGGCGGAATGAAGATATTGCGCTGGTAAATAATTGGCTTCCTCGAGTGCGTTTACCATCTTTCAAGAAATGTCCATGCAACTCGTACCAAGTCTCGATCCGCTCTGATAACTTGCGGCTGTCCTTTGGTTTTTCTAACCAAGGTTTATCATTTTCTTGGGTTTCATGTTGAGCGATGGTGTAACGCATAAAGCGCTCACACTCGTCTTTAGTTGGGAATGTCTTGCGATATGAATGGCTACCACGTCCAGAGACGCGGAAGCGGACTTCGTAGCTATTGGTAACTTTTTTTATCCCCATGACTCAATAACCTTGATACTTTCTGCTGCGGATATTGTGTGCTTGGATACTATATCTGAGTTTGTTTCAAATGGTCTTAATTTGACGTCAAAGTATTTTGTTCGGGGTTTTTTTAATGCGTCTTTATATATGAGCATTATTTTAATATTTTGACTGATAGTGTCATTTTCGATTTGTATATTATGGAACTGACTATCTCCCATTTTTATTAAAGGGGAAACTTGATATATTGATGATACTGAATCGTTAGAGGTATACACTGTTATATTTACATCTGACGCATCAGCAAAGAAGTTACTTATTTTTAAACTTATTGTGTTTGTTTTATAGGCGCAGTCTGGGTTAGGTGAGTGCACTTCAGTTTTTGTGTAACGCAGAGTCTCTATTCTTAAATCAGGTAGAGAAAGTGATATTTTTTCTTTTTCATCTTGCTTCTTTTGGTCTCTAATCTCTTTCATTTCTACTTCATGTCTAAAGTGCTGTACGATTAGAAATAAAAATGCAAGAGGTGAAAAAACTCCACCTAAAAATGAGCCTAAGTCTGCTAAACTCAAATCATGATAGCTTTCGATTTTATGACCAAACTTATCGTAAATAACAGATATGTAAAAGCCAACTGGTATGCCTAAAAGTATCGTGGGTACATCTTTAATCATGAGTCCATTCCTTGTATTTTATATTATCGGATGACCAGACCAGATAACGCGGTCTATGATCTTTAGTGTGTTGAGGCCGGCTGATGCAATGACGATGTCGCCGTAGTTCTTATTATCTGATGTGATTGCCACAGTGCCATTGAGTTGCTTTTGCACTCGTTTAACAAATAGCTCGTCGTCATTGGTCATAGTGTTCATGTCCTTATTAATCGCTTAAGCCAGCATCTGCAAAAGCGTATCGTGCCATTGTTCTAATGGAATGTTACCAAGCTGTGATTTAAGGCGCTTTTTATCCACAGTACGTATTTGGTCCAATAAGATGCGACCGGGTTTTCCGTCTAAAATGATTTCTGGGCGACAGCCAAGGGGTTGGCCTTTGGAGGTAATTGGGGCGATGATGACTCTGGGGAGTGCTTGATTCATATCGTCCGGTGAAATCACCAAGCAAGGGCGTGTTTTTCGAATTTCGCTGCCAACGGTTGGGTCGAGTTCTACCCAATAGACCTCGCCGCGCTTTACCATTCCCAATCCTCTTGTTCCGACTCTAAGTCTTTTAGGTCCTCGAGCGGCTCGTCGTCTTTGCTGGCATCATAGTTTTCAAACCAGCCTTGGCGTGGTTGCTGGCTAGGTTTTAAAACGAGTGCACCATTTTCAATCGTCATCTCGACCTCATTATCGAGGTTAAGTGCCTCAATCATATGAGCAGGGATGATAATGCCTTTGGAGTTACCGATTTTGCGAAGTGTGGTGTGCATGGAGCGAAACCATAGGTAATAACAATGTTATTACAAGTATAGTGAAGCTTTAAGCTGGTTGCAATTTGTACAAATAAGCATTTTGATTATTTTTAGCAGACACAAAAAAGGCCGCTTATTGCTAAGCGGCCTTTTTTAGACGTCTGGTGGAGATGGGGGGAGTCTAATCTATACCGCCTCAAGTCTCTGAAAGTGTTGATTTTTATAGCTTATCTTATGAAAATGTGGGGGTAAAACGTGGGGGAAACCAGTTTATTTCAGGTACATCGAGATGAGCTATTTAGAGAAAAAACGAAACCTATACTACGCGGTTCTTAAGATTCCTAAAGAACTACACGAACACTTCGGAAAGACCAAATTTTCAAAGAGCACTGGCGAAGCAGACAAGCGCAAAGCTACGCACATAGCCATGGGATTTGTCTCAGAATGGAAAAGACAGATTGATATGGCAAGGAAGCTGGCGCTGGATCACGAGACGCAGTTTGCCATAAGTTTAAGAAAAGAATTGGAGAATGCCAGCAAAAGTAATGATGACCCTTTAGTTCTCCATGAGGTTGTGATTGATCTGGTTGATAAGCTAAGAATGCAGGGGGACTCACTTAAAGCGGAGAAGATTGCGAACATCGCTTTTGGCAGTGATGTGATACTAGCTGAGCATTACGATGCTTGGGTCGCTTCGATAAAGAGTCCGAATGTAAAAACTCGAAGTTCTTACGCTAGTGTAGGCCGAGAAGTCATGCAGTATTTCCCAACCGTAAAATCCATAGATCCAAAGTCTGTAAGGGAATGGGCTAGGTTAATGGTCGAAGGCAAAGGGATGTATTCAGAGGTGCTCTCGAAGTCCAGTATTGAAAGACGCTTTCGAGTGGCTAGGAGCTTTTGGATGTACCTTGAGTACAACGATCTTGTTCCTCTCGACTCCTGTCCGTTCAAACTTCCTCGTTTTGTAGCGGAAGCTGAGAAGAAAAAAAGAGCACAACTACTTAAGACCAAAGGCAGGTCAGAAGAGCGTCAGCCATTTGAGCCCCATGAGCTTGTGAGCATTTGGAGAGAGGCATCTAAGAATGACCAGCAGTTGGCTGATCTGGTTTACTTAGGAATGTACACAGGCTGTCGTATTGAGGAATTGTGCCAGCTCAAAGTGGAGTCATGCAGCGAGTCTCTTATCAAAGTGACAAGCAGTAAGACCAAGGCAGGCTATCGAGATATACCTGTGCATCCTGAGCTGAAACCACTGATGAAAAAGCTTTTAGCTGAGTCTCGAGACGGCTACTTGCTTTCAGGTCTCAAGGCTCCTCCTAGTACAGGGGATAGATCAAGTGCTATTGGCAAACGCTTTGGAAGGCTTAAGAAGCGGATGGGCTTTGAGGGTGATAAAGTGTTCCACTCGATTCGTAAGACAGTAGCTACCTTGCTAGAGAATGCCAATGTGCCAGAGAACTTATCTGCTCAGATTATAGGGCATGATCATGACACGCTAACCTACGGGCTTTACTCAGGCGGCTATAGCTATGAGGCGAAGCTCAATGCGATCTCGAAGATCAGCTACCCGTTTTAGTTCGTCAAGCTGGTAGGCTAGCGGTTCGTTGGTCTGCCTCTATTTCAAGCCATACTTCAAGACAATCCTTTGGAAACGAGCTTTGTACTGCTCCTGATTCTTCGGGGGCAGCCACTCATCTGGGCCACGGTCACTTTTTGAGCCGTTTAAAACGCCTTCTACAGCAATGATATTGATTGGGTCATTAGCGAACTCTATACGTTTAGCTCTAGTCCAAGAGTTAGCACCATGAATCCATGCCCACTTTAGAGGTACTACATGATCAATCTGAAGCTTGGATGCATCAGTAATGATGTCTCCGGTAAACATTGATATCCATCTACCTCTAGTTACTTTGCACTTCTTGGAATCTTTGAAGGTCACGGGGATTGTAGACGAACTGATCAATAGTTCATGTCTAGTATTCTGACAGTCTTTGTCATCGTCATTCCAGCCATACCCAAAATGATCACGGTCATAGACTGAAGGTAGTAACCCCTTAGACTTAGAAGAAGCTGACGGGCTCTGAGAAGGGCTTAAAGACTGGCCTTTAGGCAACCTTCCCCCGCTAGCGAGACAGGCTTCAATCGTCTCATACGCAGTGAAATTCTTTGTTCGAGAGTAGAACTCAGTGTTTGGTCGATGACAGATTGATGATTTTGACTTCTTTACTGGCTGCTCTGCCCAAGCTGGTTGGAAGAGGCATAAAAGAATGAGTGATGATAGCAGAGTCTTCATGAGTTGCATTGAGTGTCTTCACAGTTGTCCATAGGTGCGACCTGAGTGTAACCAATTGAAGAGCCTAGGGTAAGCTTCGAGAGTGCCCAGCGGTAAGACACTCCCGTAAGTCTTAGGTACTTAAGCAAGTCTTGACGGTGCAGGGAGCGTTAGCATATCTGGTGATAGTGTCCGTCCTGTTGCCTTAAGAATGGCGTTGAGTCTATCTTGTAGATCCTCAAGGTTGTCCACTAACAGGTGTTGCTCTTCGTGTGGCGCTTGTGAGATGTCTTCGATACTGATGGCACTAAGCATTGAGAGTAGGGACTCTAGTTTGTTCATCTTGTTCCTCCTTGAACATAGCAATGAGAGTTGAGTCTAGAAGGAGAGCTTGAGCTGTGTCTTGATGCAGATCATTTGTTGATCAAGGGCGATATTTTTACGACAAATTTTTGAGCCCATATACGAGATATGCAACGGCAGTTTCCCCCCATAGCCCTACCTTCAAAGGAATCATTTACATTGGGGTGGGCACATCTCAGTAGTCATGATGCGGAGACATAATGAGCTCTAAAGTTCATACTTGTTGGGAGTTTTAAACAAGGAAGGCTTATGAAGATTGTTACATGGAATTGCAGCGGTGGGTTCAGGAATAAGCTTGAGCATATAGATAAGCTAAAGGCAGACATCCTTGTGATACAGGAATGTGAAGACCCATCACAGTCTTCCAAGGCTTACCAAGAGTGGGCTGGTAGTAATTACCTGTGGAAAGGAGAGTCCAAAAATAAAGGGATAGGTGTCTTCGCTAAGAATGGTAATACTGTTCAGCTACTCGATTGGTCGGGTTCTTATGCAATTGAAGGGCTTGTAAGTAAAAGCACAACACTTGAGTGGAGTTCAAAAGAACTAAGGCTCTTCCTACCTATCTTGATCAATGAACAATTTACTTTGTTAGGTGTGTGGACAAAGGGCGGAAGAGATGATGTCTTTGGTTATATGGGGCAGTTCTGGAAGTTCCTACAGGTTCATAGACGCGAGCTTTCTGGACAAAGAACGATTATTGCTGGTGACTTCAATAGCAATGTACGGTGGGATAAGCCTGACCGTTGGTGGAATCACACAGACGTTGTTAATGAACTAGGAGAGCTTGGAATAAAAAGCTTATATCATCATACGTTTGGCGAGGAGCAAGGCAGTGAATCCCGCCCTACTTTCCACCTTCATCGCAATTTAGAGAAGCCTTATCACATAGACTATGTCTTCATCTCGAAAGATATGTTGGGTTCATCAAGCCTAGATATGCCTTATGGGGATTGGCTTAGTGTCAGTGATCACTACCCTTTATGTGCGTTTATTATGACTCGTATAGAAGGTGTATGCTGTTAAAACGTGAGTTTAGGGACAAATTTACTGCCTAGTGTTATCTAGTACTCTTGTAAATTTTCTTGAGAAAATATCATTTCTTTGATTTATACAGTTAGGTGGCAGAATGAATTATTACGACTCTAATGCCAAAGAGTTTTTTGAAGGAACAGTTCATGTTGACATGGATAAGCTTTACAAAGAGTTTATCCCTCTTCTTCCTGATGGCGCTTTGATACTTGATGCAGGCTGTGGTTCAGGTCGAGACAGCAAAGCATTTAAAGAAGCTGGGTTTTCAGTACATGCCTTTGATGCTAGTGAAGAGCTTATTAAATTCGCTTCAGACTTGATTGGTCAGGAGGTTGAGTTGACTACTTTTCAAGAGTTTTCGTCTGACAATTCATATGATGCTATTTGGGCTTGTGCATCACTACTACATGTTCCAGCTGATAGTTTACCAACTACTTTTAAACACTTAGCTGAACATCTCAAATTAGATGGCCTGTTCTATTGCTCTTTTAAGTATGGAGATAATGAAGTTGAAAGGAATGGGAGAAAGTTTACAAACTTGAATGAAAAACTACTCTTAGATGTAATTTCAAATGCGGGATTGTCAGTAATGAAAACTTGGGTTACGTCTGATTTGAGAGAAGGCCGTAGCTCAGAAAAATGGATTAATTCGATCTTACGGAAGATGAAGGTATGAACTTCAGTGATGAAGATTTTTTTAAGGGAATAGTGTTGTATGGACTCAATGCTGCAACGTATAAGATGGCATTGGCTAAATTATTGCTGAGAGCAGCTAAAAGTAATCAAAGTGAGCTGTCATGGGGAGAGCTCTCTGAAACCTACTTTGACTTATATATGAATCGGCTATTGGAAGATCCGATGCCACAGCAAAGTAACCCGATGCGTTTAACTAAAATGGAACGCATTGTTCAAGAATATCGGCTTGGAGCTATTACAAGGCCTGAGGCCATTAGCAAAGTCGCTGAAACTGCGTTTGTCGATGTTGTGCCTCGCTTCCAAACAATTGGTAGTGATAAGAATATTGTTAAAGACCACTTTTACGAAATTGAGATGGACAAGCGGTTGCGTCTCAAAGACTCCTTATTGCAATTCGAGGGTGAGCAACTTGATTCACTTGAGAGCGAAGTAGATGCTCGTTGGGGGCTTCTTGAAGGAGCCTTTAGTATCAAGCAGTCTGGATATCAATTAGCTAATGACATTAGAGAGACCTATATCAAGAATGGGTACAGTCGAAAACCTTTGACCCAAAACATCCCTTTTCTAGCAGGCTACCAAGGTAATGTCTGTTTTTTCTGTAGTGAGAAAATAGCTCCGAGTGATATTCATGTCGACCATGTTCTTCCAAGACAAGTTGTTGAGCATGATGAAATTTGGAACTTAGTTCTTTCACACAGTAGCTGTAACTTACTTAAAGGCGATTGGTTAGTAGGCAAGCATTTCATTGACAAGCTAGTTAAACGTAACGAAAACATTATGGGGAGTAATCATCCATGGAAATCAAAAATAAGCGATGATTTAGGGAACTCACCTTCCATGAGAGCAAAAGCACTTTATGCACATTATGAAAACACTAGAATAGTCTTAGGCAATTCTTATTGGATGGGGGCTGAAGGCTACAACCCGTCTACTGATCCTTTCTTTAGAAGTCTGATAACAAAATTGAATAATCACTGATTATCAAAAAAACTGGTGATATAAGTCCGCTACGTAGAACATTAAAATAAGTAAACCCACAAATAGTATGAGGTGGCTCATAGGGTATACCTTTTGATCCATCCCAAAGATCTAGCTAAGAGGGTGGCTCAAAGGTGTTGACAAGTCTTTGATCCATTCTAATATATTGAGCCATACCTTTTGATCTACCTTATGGAGGGCTTATGGCTACAGTCGCATACGTTCGTGTCAGCAGTGACGGTCAATCAATCGAGAGTCAGAAACATCAGATTGCTCAGAAGCACAACATTGATAAGTGGTTCGCTGATGATGCTGTCTCAGGTGTTATCAAGTCATCAAAGAGAGAGGGCATGAGGGCTCTCCTTGAGTACGTTCGTGAGGGCGATACATTGATCGTCAGTGCGATTGATCGCCTTGGTAGGGATACGATAGATGTACTTGAGACTGTCGATCTGATGCAATCTCAGGGCGTCTCAGTGGTGTCTTTACGTGAGGGCTTTGACCTATCAACACCTATCGGTAAAGCCATGCTTACCATGCTGTCAGCAGTAGCAGAGCTAGAGAGATCGAACATCAAGGCTAGGCAGATGGCAGGCATCGAGAGAGCCAGAGCTGAAGGCCGTAACTTAGGGAAAGAGAAGGTCATTGATGATAATGCTGTCGCTTCATGGAGGTCTTTAAACCAAGCCTCAATCAAGGCCACAGCTGAGCACTTTGAAATCTCTACAGCATCAGTTAAGAGGGCTTGTAGTCGGGCTAAGAGTCAGGCTTAGGGTTATAGTCTAAAGGCTATTGATTTGCTTCTTACAATAGTTTCTTCAATTTGGGGACACTCTAGGGGAAAAAGCACAGCTTCTAGCCGTACCAGCAGGTCAATCTTAAAGATTATCTTAAGGTGGTCTTAGAGTGGATTAATCATCATTGATCATAGATGGATGAATAATCACGGGGGGTAAGGGGGGAAATCTTAAGGTCTATCTATAAGATAATCTTAAGGTCTACCTATAGATATACATATAGATCAGGTGGTACGGATAGATAAAGTGCTAACTAATGATGGTCTCTAGCTTCTGATATTCATTCTTCATCATTCATGTGTTAGCTCGTAAGTTCAGCTTTTTCCTCACATTCATCATTAAGTATTAGTCAGCAATCTCACTAACAAACGGTCAATTGGTACGGGAGAGAGTCCCTATGTCCAGCTTGTTCTTGGGTTTGCTGTGATTGAATAGAGGATTCTCGATATGTGTTCAAAAGTAGAAGTTTATGCTGATGGGTCTTGCCTTAAGAATGGTCACAGTGATGCTCTTGGGGGGTGGGCTTATGTCATTAAGGATGGAGAGCATGAGGTCATAGCTAATGGTCAAGCTGAAGGGGCTGCCACAAGCAACAGAATGGAGCTGATCGCTGTTATTAAAGCTCTTGAGGGGCTTTCTAGATGCTCCTCTCAAATCACAGTCTTTGTGGATAGCCAATACGTCAAAGAAGGCTGTGAACAATGGCTGCATAACTGGAAGAGGAATAACTGGCTAACCAGTACCAAGAAGCCAGTAAAGAACCAAGACTTATGGGAGCAGCTAGACGCCCAGCTAGAAGCATTAGATGTGAGTTTTGAAAAGGTGAGAGCGCATTCTGGCCACTCTATGAATGAACTTGTGGATCTGCTTGCAAGACAGGCTGCTCATGGGAAATTTGTAGAAGGATAAACTTAGATTTAAGCAAGGAGGCTGACTTTACTAAACTTCGGGGGCGCTCTGATCAGTTGCCTTTTATTCAGTAGCAGTTTTTTTAAAGTAATATTCCTCTTCGGTCTTTTGTTGCTAGAACGGTGATCAAGGAGCACCACAAAAAAACCAATGAGAAAAACACAGTTAGAATCATAAGGAACTACATCTATATTCACGTTCTCTCCGAAGAAGTGCACCTCATGTAATGAGTCAAGTTTCTTCATATTGAATGTGGAATACATCGCCCTCAATCCTCTATAGCGAACTATCGATTTCAGGTATTGCTACCTACCGTACTTTCAACTGCATGAGAGCATTAACAACTCTCGATGTTGATAAGTTTATTTACTGTTAAGTGCTTGTCGTACAGAAGTCATTGCTGAGCTTGGCCTCAAGTTGAGACCCAAAGAAGACAAGTGTTTACTACTCATAGTCACCTCCATCGATTGTCCAATTGCATACAAATTTTAAGAATCTGATTGCTCCTCTTAGAGCCTTCACCCTTCGAATAGTCTTAGGGCTGTAAGCTACTTCTATGTAGAGGAAGTACATTAGTGTGATTTCAGTTTTAACTTTACGGTAAACATCCGCTAACCATTCTCTTAGATTCATGAGTCTCCATAAATCGAGAAGTGGCTAACACTTAATCAGTCAGCACGTTCGCTCTATGCCGACACTACAGATAGTATCATGGTGGTTACTAAATGACCTAATTGGGCATTTGAGACTGACATCGGATTAAAAATTAAAAGTTTAACTGAGCGAATTAGCTCAATTAAACCTGTAGAAGCTAAGGCTGGACGAAACGGTGGCACATTCGTGTGCAAAGAGATGGTATATGACTACGCAATGTGGATTAGCCCAGAGTCCTTGGTTTTGCATATTACGCTTAGCAATCCGTCAAGATGTAGCAGGCCGCTACTGCCTTAATGACTTGTACAAAGCTTCAGGCGGTGCAGAGAAAGATAAACCTTATCGTTAGTTGCGCAATGACAAAACAAAAGAATTATCAGGTTGTTTAGAAGACCGAGGACTAACTTCTAAAAGAGCTAAATACCCAAAAATGGGTAATTTAACCTGTAGAAACCAAAGCAGGCCGTTATGGTGGCACGTTCGTGTGCAAAGAGTTGGTCTATGACTACGCAATGTGGATTAGCCCAGAGCTCAAGCTAAAGGTTTTGCCTATTACACTTAGCAATCCGTCAAGATGAAGCTGGCCGTTACAACCTAACTGATCTACACAAAGTGGCTGGAGGTGATAACGTACACCTCCCTAGCCAATGGCTTCGCCTGAAACAGACTGCTGAATTAATTAAAACTCTAAATGTGCAAAAATGCAGAGTTAAACCTGTGGAATCTAAAGCTGGTCGCTATGGTGGTACTTACGTGTGTGAAGAACTGGTCTACGACTACGCAATGTGGATTAGTCCTGACTTCAAGCTGAAAGTTATCCGAGCGTTCCACACCTTGAGTCTGCAAGGTGTATCTTCCCTATGCCTGTATCATGATACAGCCCGATCGAAAAAAGTTTTCTCTCAAATTGTCCTACTCAAACACAAGCCCAAAGACAACCAAACGCTTACAGTCTGCTAGCTAGAGATCTATGCACTTGTTCATTAGTTGCGATAGTGGATATAAGTGATTGATTTTTAAGTATTTATTTATTTTTTATCATGTGATAACTCTTAGTTTCTCCTAAAGATCAACGAGGTG
>NZ_JBMMKT010000022.1:0-27275 GCF_057626615.1 Marinomonas sp. HM11-D
AAGCATAACTGGCAAATTATTCGCCTAGTTTAGCCAGCATCTCTTTTAGCTTTTCAGACAACTCAGCGTTAACTAGCACACCTTTTTCAGTGTCGAAGTTATCGTTGAAAGAAGGTACTGACAAGCTGCCTTTTAGATCCATACCAAAGAAGGCTGCAGAACCTACTGCACTTGCAAGAACACTGCCTGCGCCGCCAGGGCCAGGAGAAGTCGATAGCAATACTGTTGGAGTGTTCTGGTACGCTTTCATATCGATACGAGATACCCAGTCGTATAGGTTCTTGTAGACCGCTGCGTAGGAACCATTGTGCTCAGCGAAAGAAATGATCACCGCATCCGCCGCACCGATTTTGTCAAAGAACTGCTGCGCTAGAGGGTGCATGCCGTTTTCTGTTTGACGCTCGATACTGTAAAGCGGCAGCTCGTAATCGTTCATGTCTAGGATTTCAATGTCCGCACCTTTGTTTTCGGCAACAAGGTTCGCTGCATGAGTCACTAGTTGTTTGTTAATAGATGCTTTGTGGTTAGTTGCTGCAAAGGCTAATACTTTCACGGTTAATCCCTCGAATAAGTGTTTAACATATGTCCAAAAATAACA
Source organism: Marinomonas sp. HM11-D (assembly GCF_057626615.1). Lineage (NCBI taxonomy): Bacteria > Pseudomonadati > Pseudomonadota > Gammaproteobacteria > Oceanospirillales > Oceanospirillaceae > Marinomonas > Marinomonas sp. HM11-D. The sequence goes on from NZ_JBMMKT010000022.1 coordinate 599, forward strand.
CGTTAATAAGGATCAAATATGTCTAAAAACATCACATTAGTTAATACAATATTTACTTTAATGCAATAGTCACCGCAGCCTGTGCATGAATCGCCGTGGTATCAAATAACGGCACAGGGGAATCTTGTTGAGTAATCAACATACCAATCTCGGTACAGCCTAGAATAACGGCCTGAGCCCCCTGTTCAGACAGCGTATTAATAATGCGTAAGTATTCAGCTTTAGAATGTTCAGAAACCACACCTAAACACAACTCTTGGAAAATAACTTGATGGACCAATGCGCGATCGGTTTCATTTGGCACTAGGACTTCCAAACCAAAACGCTCACTTAGGCGATCTTTATAAAAGGCCTGCTCCATGGTGAAAGCCGTGCCCAATAATCCCACTTTAGTTACGCCTGCCTGCTGCAAGGCGTCACCGGTGGCATCGGCGATATGCAGTAGAGGAATGTTAATCGCTGCTTCAATCTCCTCAGCGACTTTATGCATGGTATTGGTACAAATCAGTAACAAGTCGGCGCCCGCCGCTTCAATACTCTGAGCGGCTTTAGCCAAAATAGCACCGGCTTGCGGCCAATCCCCACTACGTTGACAGGCCTCAATCTCTGCAAAGTCGACGCTATTTAAGACAATTTTGGCAGAATGTAGGCCACCTAAAGCTTGCTTGACGCCTTCATTGACGACTCGGTAATAGCCTTGTGTACTTTCCCAACTCATGCCCCCAAGCATACCGATTGTCTTCATAGGTCACCGCACTCTTTAAATCAATGTATAAGAGTGAACGATAAAAGCATGTCTATTCAATAACCTCAACTGAGACATGATCTCTTAGCTCTAACATCATGGCTAACTGGCTCTTGCTCGACATGGTGTAAGGGTTAAATTTAGTGTCGGTAGAGTATTTCAAAATAATGGGAGTCGTGACTTTTGACTCTGGAATATAACCCATTTTCCAACTTTCAAACTCACGCTGGTAGACTTCAACAAATTCGCTAATGACGACATTTTTATGTCTGTCATCGTGAGCAATTTTTAAAAAGAGTTCGTTAACCGTATCGCGATCACCTTCCAACACCTGCAGGAAATAGCGTCGGTTAAAATACAACAAGCCAGTAATATTGTGTTTTTTATTCTCCGATTTCGAGCAGGTCATGATTTTTGTAATGGCATCTTTTTCTAAATCTTTGGCAATGGTGCTGGCATAAATCATTCGAACAAGCGACATAAAGCTCTCCTTAAGGTTAAGCGCTTCTTTCAGGATAGATGAGATTAAGAAATCTGCTGGGCAGTGAATACACAGATTCAGTAGTGATATGTAACGATTTTTAGCAACAAAAAAGCCCTTTCACAGGAAAGGGCTTTGAGTGCAATCAGCGCATGTTATTGCTGACTCGGGAAGGCGAATTGCGCCGCTTCATGAGTGGCACGTTTTGGCCAACGCTGGCTAATGGTTTTACGGCGAGTATAGAAGCGTACCCCATCCGGACCGTAAGCATGTAGGTCACCAAACAAAGAACGTTTCCAACCACCAAAACTATGGGACGCCACTGGCACTGGCAAAGGTACGTTGACGCCGACCATGCCTGCTTCCACCTCGTCGCAGAACAGGTCTGCGGCTTCACCATCGCGAGTAAAGATGCAGGTGCCATTGCCGTATTCATGGGCGTTAATTAGGGCAATGCCTTCTTCTAAACTATTCACACGTACGATACATAGCACTGGACCAAAGATTTCTTCTTGGTAAATGCTCATCTCAGGAGTCACTCGGTCAAATAAGCAACCACCGATAAAGTAACCGTCCGCATGGTCTGGCACGCTTAAACCACGACCGTCAATCAATAGCTCTGCGCCACTGTCGACACCTTCTTGTACATACTGAGTGACCTTGTCAAAGTGCTCTTTGGAAATCAGCGGCCCCATATCGACACCTGCTTGAGTGTAAGCGCCCACACGCAGTTCATTGATTTGCGGTGTCAGCTTAGCAATCAAGCGCTCAGCGGTTTCATCGCCGACACACACGGCCACAGAAATCGCCATACAACGCTCACCACAGGAGCCAAACGCGGCGCCCATCAAGGCACTCACTGCGCCATCTAGTTCAGCATCTGGCATGACAATAGCGTGGTTTTTCGCGCCGCCTAACGCCTGTACACGCTTGCCCTTTGCGGTGCCTTGGGTGTAGATATATTCCGCCACTGGGGTTGAGCCTACAAAGCTCATGGCTTTTACTTGTGGTGCAGCAATCAGTGCGTCCACCACGTCTTTGCCACCGTTGATCACACTTAACACGCCTTTTGGTAAGCCCGCTTCATTTAACAGGTTTGCGATAAACAAAGTGGAGCTAGGGTCTTTTTCGGAAGGTTTCAGAATAAAACAGTTACCGCAGACAATTGCCAATGGATACATCCACAGCGGCACCATGGCAGGGAAGTTAAACGGCGTAATGCCCGCCACAATACCCACTGGTTTAAAGTCGCTCCAAGCATTGATGCCAGGACCAGTATTAAAGGAGTACTCGCCCTTTAATAACTCTGGCGCAGCACAGGCGTATTCTACGTTTTCAATACCCCGTTGCAGTTCACCCAAGGCATCCGGGATGGTTTTGCCGTGCTCTTCGCTGATCAATTTGGCGATCTGATCTTGGTTTTTCTCCAATAACTCTTTAAAGCGGAACATGACGCGGGCACGTTTTAACGGCGGTGTGGCACGCCATTCTGGTAGCGCTTGCTCTGCCGCAGCAATGGCCGCCGCTACGGTTTGCTCTGTGCCCATTTCCATCACACAGGTCACTTTACCTGTGGCAGGGTTAAAGACATCGATGGTTTGCTCGCTGTGGCTAACCATTTCACCAGCGATCAAATGCGTCACTTTTTGCATAATTTTATTACCTTATTCAATACTACTTATTCGTCAAAATCGGGTTAGTCGAGACTTTCAAGGGTTTCATGTACCGCATTGAACAGTCGCTCTAAATCGTCTGGATCGGCATTAAAGGTAGGTCCAAACTGCAGAGTATCGCCACCTGCGCGAACACAAAAACCTTTATCCCATAACGCCAACATCGCCTGGAAAGGTCGTAGGGTTGGATCACCGTCTTTCGCTTGAATCTGCAGCGCCCCCGCTAAGCCACAGTTACGAATGTCGATTACATGCTGAGTGCCCTTCAAAGCGTGCAGCTTGTTTTCAAAAATCGGCGCTAATTCTGCCGACTGCTGAATCAAATGATCACGCTCTAATAAATCGAGTGTAGCTAAAGCCGCAGCACAGGCGACAGGGTGTGCTGAATAGGTGTAACCGTGAGCGAACTCGGTCGCATGCGGCGCCAGCTCTTGTTGCATAAAGGTTTGGTAGATGTCATCCGACGTCACTACTGCCCCCATCGGGATCGCGCCATTGGTGATCTGCTTGGCACAATTTAAAATATCCGGCGTCACGCCAAAATATTCTGCCCCCGTCCAACGTCCCATACGACCAAAGGCGGTAATCACTTCATCAAAAATCAATAGGATGTCGTGCTGGTCACAGATTTCACGCAAGCGTTGCAAATAACCGACTGGCGGTACAATTACCCCAGCGGAGCCAGACATAGGCTCAACAATCAAAGCCGCAATGTTTGAAGCATCGTGTAGCTCGATCAGTTTGAGCATTTCATTGGCCAGCTCCACTCCGCCGCTTTGCGCCATACCTTGAGTAAAGGCTAACTCAGGCTGCAAGGTATGCGGAATGTGATCAGCGTCGACCAATTGACCGAAGGTTTTACGATTGCCATTGATGCCACCTAAACTGGTGCCACCAAAATTCACCCCATGATAACCACGAGCACGACCAATCAACTTGGTTTTGCTCGGTTTGCCTTTAGCACGCCAATAAGCACGGGCAAGCTTCAAAGACGTATCGGCACTTTCTGAACCAGAGCCGGTAAACAACACGTGATCTAAGCCTTGCGGCATCTTGGCAACAATGCGCTCTGCCAATTGGAAAGACAGCGGGTGGGCAAACTGGAACGCGGGGGAGTAATCCAATGCTCCTAATTGCTCAGCAACGGCTTTTTGAATTTCAGGGCGTGCATGGCCTGCACCACAGGTCCATAAGCCGGATAAGGAGTCATAGATATCACGGCCATGTTGATCTTTAAACCAAGAGCCAGACGCCGACGCAATGATACGCGGATGCTGCTGAAAATGACGATTGCCGGAGAAAGGCATCCAGTGCGCACTGAGATCCACTGGTAACTCACCTTTAGAACCTTGAAACTGACCCATACCAAGCCCTCTTAACGATTGATCCCTTGTTTTCGCATGAGTTTAGGTTAAGTTAAATACAAACTTACTTTACATAGGTTAAGTAAATGCAAAACAAAAAGAAGCGCCCTTTGATCAATCAGATCACCGACTTTGATATCAAGCTATTACGCCTATTCAAAACCGTGGTCGAATGCGGCAGCTACACCGCCGCAGAAACCATCCTCGGTATTACCAAATCGGCCATATCTATCCAAATGAGTGATCTAGAAAAACGCCTCAATATGAAGCTCTGTCATCGTGGGCGCGGTGGTATTACGCTCACCGAGGAAGGCGAGTCGGTGCTTTCCTCCGTTGAAGTGCTACTGGCTTCAATCGAACAGTTTCGTAACGACGTTAACCAAATTAATAACGAGCTGCGCGGCGAGCTAAATATCGCTCTGGTGAATAACTTGGTGACCCAACCCCATATGCGCATTACCCACGCGTTACGGGATTTGCGCACCATGAGTGACAAGATCAATATCAACATCACCATGGCGACGCCAAACGATATCGAAAAAGGCGTGATTGATGGACGCTTTCATGTAGGCGTAGTGCCTGCCACCAATAAAAGCTCCGGACTGCACTACAAAGACTTGTACAACGAACAATACCTTTTGTATTGCAGTGACCAGCATCCTTACTTTCACACCGACAACATGAGCGATGCCATGCTCAAGCAAACCAATACCGTTGTAACAGGACATCGTATGACGCCGGAAGCAATCGCCATGCATCAAAAACTGCGCTGCAGTGCTACTGCTTCCGACCATGAAGGCGTAGCATTTTTAATCCTCACGGGCACCTACATCGGCTTTTTGCCTGAGCATTACGCCGATTATTGGGTTGAAAAAGGCCGCATGAAAGCGCTACTCGCCGAGCACTACCAGTTTCCACTCGACCTTAATTTGATTACCAAACGTGGCCAGCAGCATAATCAAATTCTTGAGCAATTTATGACCTTTGTCGGGGTATAAATTTCACGCCATCGACATCAGTCGATATTGACCCTTTCCGACAGCTATGTCGCTGTAATGAAACTGATTATTAATTAAAGGTATGAAATAGTGTAAAAAATTAGTATAACCATACTCTTTAAATGCAAAGTTATCTGCTATAGCCGCCATCGAACGCTAGGAGACAAGAGTGAGGCAAAGGATTCATCTAGCTGTCATTACCCTAATACTTATGCTTCACTCCCAAGCTCATGGGGAAAGCATAGAACTCTATGCGATTCATTTCCCGCCCTATGTGATTGATGCCAGCATTGAACACCCTTACCCAGACAACGACGGTGGTGATGGCCTCTACGGCATTGATATCGAGCTGATTCGTGAAGCCTATCAAAGCCAAGGTATCGATGTGAGCTTTAAACTAGGTGCTTGGAAGCGCATGATGCGAGATGTAGAGCAAGGGCTCATTTTGGGAGCAGCTTCTTGTCGCCCGATTACTTCACGAGCCAATTTTAGCTATTTCTCTGAACCCGTCAGTTTCGCCACCATGGTGCTAGGCACCAGCACAAACTACTTAGGCCAAGAGTCCCAACTGCCCCTTAATAGACTCAGCCAGCACAAAAATATCGTCAACGCAGGTTGGGCCCAAGAAGCCGTCCTCACTCATCACGGTATCAGTTACTCAACGGTTAACGGCATCAGACAAGGGGTGTCATTAGTATTACATCGTAACCAAGATGTGTTTATGACCGATAAGGAAAGCCTGCTATACGTACTGGATCAGATGGACGTCCGCGACCAGTTCAGCATTTACGGTATCGAAGGCATCGACTACAAGCATTATGGGGTTTGCTTTAGTAAAAAGTATCCTGATTCGGAGCGTTTATTGCGTGCCCTAAACCAAGGTCTTCGGGCATTAAAGGAATCAGGGCGCACCCAAGTTCTATACGACAAGTATGGCATCACAGCCCCAACAGTTAGCCCATAACTCAGGAAAGAGAAATCATGCTGGCTCTGCGTAAACGCTTATCCTACAAACAAACCAAATGGGTACTCTTGCTACTATTGATCATGACGGTCTTAGTGAGCATCTACCACATTTATTCCGATTGGCAGGAAGAAAAAAGCAACATCCACGAACGAGTGATCGGCACCCTTGAAATCGTACAAAACGCTGCCACGGAGTCAGCTTACACCTTGGACAATGGCCTGGCAGAAAAAGTCTTAGCTGGCCTCACACGCAGTAACCTCTTCTATCGCATGCGTCTAAGTGACGACTTGGGTAACCGTATGGCGGTCTATCAACGTCCTTTGGTCAGTAATAGCTATGGCTGGATCACAGACTATTTATCCAACGACCTTTCCCAATATTATGTATTAGACCTGACCCGAGACAGCATGAAAGTGGGTCGTCTTGAAGCTGAGATCGATTACGACGTGGTCACCGCTAACTTTATTAGCCGCAGTATTCGCTTAGTCTCAACCACCTTATTTGGCATCTTGATTGTCGGCGCCGTGATGCTGACACTGATTTATATTCAAACCTCACGTCCTATTTCCCAGTTTATCGAACGTCTCAGCCTATTAGCCAAAAGCCAATCTAACCAAGGCGGCGTGTACTTTCCTGAGTCCGCGCGCGATGACGAACTGGGTGTACTGGCGCGTACCTTCACCGCCCTTTGGCATCAACGCCAATCGGTGCAAACAGAACTAGAGAAACGTGAGGCCTACTTCCGCGCGGTGATTCAACAGTCCCGCGAATGTATGCTGATGACGAACCAAGATGGTCAAATCCTCGACTGCAATAATGCTGCTCGACACCTATTGGGCTACGGTGAAAAAAATTTACTGTCGATCAATCTGAAAGCCATCGACCCTAAATTTAGTAAAACGGAGCTACTCGACTGGGCCAAGAATGCACTGGGTAAAGTGTCCACCTTTGAGACCCATTATACGCGTCGTAATGGCACCACTGTGCCTGTCGAAGTCTGCGCCAGTGTCATCAATCTGGATGGTTTACCGCGTTACCTAGTCTCAGTACGCGACATTACCCAGCGCATCAAAGACCAAGAGCAGGTCAAATATTTGGCCTATTACGATGCCCTCACCAACTTACCCAACCGACGTCTATTGCATGACCGCCTCGATAATGCGATTGAGGTCTGCCGTGAGCACGGCCATATTGGTGGCGTGTTATTTATCGACTTGGATCGCTTTAAAACCATCAATGATTCCATGGGCCACCACGCTGGAGATCAGCTGTTGATTGAGGTATCAAAACGCATTACCACCTTGTTAGCTAAAGGCGATACCGCCTCGCGTATGGGCGGAGATGAGTTTGTGCTACTCCTGCCGGATCTGTCGAACAGTCTCGAAGAGGCGCAGACCGAAGTCTCGCATCTGGCCGAGCGCTTACTTGAGCGACTTAACCAAGCCTTTATGATTCAAGACGTAGAGTTGTATGTGTCCGCTAGTATCGGCATCAGCCTATTTCCACTGGATCACTCTGATGGTATGCGCATCCTGCAACAAGCCGACACCGCCATGTACCGCGCCAAAGAGAATGGCCGCAATGGCTTCCATTTCTATCAAAATGAGATGCAACAATACGCCACCGATCGTTTGAAAATGGAAAAAGCCTTACACCATGCGTTGGAGCGTAATGAATTGCGCTTGGTGTATCAACCGCAAGTCAATCAACACGGCGAGCTGATCGGTCTCGAAGCGTTAGTGCGCTGGTTTAGTCCAGAGCTAGGCATGATTCCACCAGACCAATTTATTCCGATCGCTGAAGAAACGGGATTGATTGTACCATTGGGCGAATGGGTACTGACTGAGGCTTGCCAGCAATTGCGTGCTTGGCAACAAGTGACCGGCTTACCGGACAGTTTCCAAAGTTTGGCTATTAACATCAGTCCGTATCAGTTTTCGCGCGAAGATTTTGTCGATCAAGTGCTCAAGGTGTTTAAGCAAACCCAAATTGATCCAAGCTACATCGACTTAGAAATCACGGAAAACATGCTGGTGGAAAACATCAAAGCGGTGGCGTCCAAAATGCAGCGTCTTAAGGATCACGGTGTACACTTTTCCATCGATGATTTTGGCACCGGCTACTCTTCTTTGCGCTACTTGAAGTATCTACCGTTGAGCCAGCTTAAGATCGACCAATCCTTTGTCCGGGACATCAGTGAAGATCCACATAGCTACGAAATCATCAATACGATTATCTCTATGGCTAAACATATGAAGCTGTCAGTGATTGCGGAAGGGGTGGAGACGCCGTTTGAAAAAGAAGTGCTGAGCAAAATTGGTTGTAGCCGCTATCAAGGCTATTACTTCTCAAAACCGCTGGAGAAACAAGATCTGAACCTATTGCTGTTACTAGATTGCCGTTTCCCGATCCAACAAGAAGTCGAAACCTCGTTGGAATGTTAACTAAGCTGAGGGTTTTCCATCATGAACTTAGCCAGCCACCCAGATCATAATAAATTCTGGCTGGCTGGTGGCTGGGTTAATTTGTTCACTGGCCACCTTAAAGCCTTGAGAAAGATAAAAACCGATCGCCGCGTCATTGGCTTTAAACACCGATAAGGTTAACGAATCTAACTCGGCTTTCGCATGGTTCAGCAGCTCACGGCCAATCCCTTGCGTTTGGTATTCAGGCGCCACAAACAGAGCCGCTAAAGTGTTTTGTCGCAGCGCATAAAAGCCCACCACTTGGCCCAGCTTCTCATAAACATAAACCCTCGCCGAGGGCAAATAGCCATCACGCATGTCAGATACTTGCCCCGCCCAAAAGTCTGGCGAGACAAAATCATGGGCCTTAATTGAGGCCGTCAGCCAAACACTCAGTACTGCATTTATGTCTTCGGCTTTGCACTCACGCACACCTTCAAGCGCCCCCTCTCCCAATAAACGGCTAACGCGATTTTTGGCTTGGTATTTCACACTCTCATCAATGCAGGAAGCCACGGCTATCATGGCGGCACCAATCAAACTGATGTCATCGGTATAGCCCAAAAATGGCGTTAAATCCGGAATCGCATCAATCGGCGTCAGCAAGTAGCCGAGGGCACCATAGATCGCTGTTTTATGCGCCAAAGTGCAGTCTTTGTGTTCCGTAGCGTAGTACAGAGTAAAGGCCTTTTCCAAACCAGCACGGCCAATGGCGCGGGCGTAACGCTTACACTTACTCCAAAACCCCTGTTCATCATAAGCATCAGCGTATTCTTGCGCGACTTCATCAAGGGAAACAGGCGTGAGCACAGGCAAGCTTTCGCCTGCCTGCTCTTGGGAGCGTTTTTTCCAACCTAACTTTTCAAACACAACGACCACCTACTGCATGGGCTTTTGTACTGCTCTTAATCTTAGCCCATTACGCAACAGAATCCGTGCTGCGCTTGTGCAAATTTTCCACATCTAACTCTTATGCTCACAGCCCTTTGCCGTTAGAATAGCGCCCATTACAACGATCTGATCGAACGAGAGAACCTAACCCATGAAATTATTGGTCAAACTGATCCGTAACCTACTTGGTGGCATCATTGTGTTGGCAGACCTGCTAACCCGTGGCAGAAAACAAAAACGTGCGCCGCAGCTACAAGACGCAGTGAATGAGCAAACCAAAAACTTAACTCTTTACCATTTCGCTGCGTGCCCGTTTTGCACGAAAACACGTCGCGCCATGCACAAGCTCAATCTAAACATTGAAAAGCGCAGTGCCTCACAAGGCTCACCTTACCGCCAAGAACTAGAAACCGGTGCGGGCAAAGTGAAAGTGCCCTGCCTACGCATTGAAAAGGATGGTAAAGTGGAGTGGATGTTCGAGTCGAATGACATCATTCGCTACCTTGAAAAGCGCTTTGCTTAATCCATCTTGCTATCGAAACGGCTTCTTCTAGAAGCCGTTTTCGTTTCCGCTCCGCATTCATAACCAAAGGCTAAATCATGTTCAAATGGATCTCGACATGGTGGGAAAACCGTCACATTCGCCAGCTCCCAGTTACCCGAGAGCAATGGGAAAGTGTTATGTCGGATTGGCCAGTGATGGCCCATTATCAAGGTACCCAGCGCGATGAACTGTATCAGCTTACATTGCGCTTCTTAGTGCATAAAGCCATCGCCCCAGGCGGTGATGCAAGGCTCACCGACGAAATGTGCTTGCGGGTTGCCACCATGGCTTGTGTGCCGATTCTGGAACTTGGTCTGCATTGGTACGACGCTTGGCAAACAGTGATCCTCTACCAAGGGGACTTTATCCCTAACCGCCCTTACCTGAGCGAAGATGGTGTGCTACACAATCAGTCTCCTAGACTCAGTGGTGAAGCTTGGTTACGCGGTCCGGTGATTTTATCTTGGGAATCGGTCGCTCACAGCGGGGCGCATGCGCGTCATGGTCACGCCAGTAATGTGGTGATTCATGAATTTGCCCATAAACTGGACATGCTAAGGGATGGCGCCAATGGCGCACCGCCGATGCATAAAGACATGCAGGTGGGGGAATGGCATCAAGTCTTTAGCGAAGCGTGGTCTCAGCTACAAGCGAACTGGCAACATCACCTTGGCTTACCCATTGATGAGTATGCGCTGACCAACCCTGCAGAGTTTTTCGCGGTCTGCAGTGAGACGTTCTTTGAAGATCCAAGACGCTTAGAGAAGCACTTACCTGACGTGTATCGCTTGCTCTGCTTGTTTTACCGACAAACGCTTTAGCGTAAATACTTTTAGCTCACACAAAGGTCAGCAGAAGGTAAAGTGCCTAGTCACTTTACCTTCTGCTTTGCCGTATGAGTTAAGCGAATTGCTCGCCTGCAGCCGCAGTGAAGACCATTTCCACAAGAAACTCTGGATCCGCTAATTCTGCTTTCACACACGCGCGGCTTGGCGCACAACCCTCTGGAAACCACTCATCCCATACCGCATTTAAAGCGCCAAGATTAGCGAAGTCAGTGATGTAGATAGTGGTCGATAAGATGCGCGATTTGTCACTGCCAATAGACGCTAAACGCTCTTCCACCTGCGCAAAGATCTGTTCCACTTGGCCAACGATATCGGCACTGGTATCGCTTTCAGGAACTTCAACAAAGTTCGCCACACCATTGAAAATGGTCACATCCGACCAGCGTTTGCAGGGGTTAATACGATGAATAGTCATGCCTTGCTCCTTATTGAATGGCCCGCATGATAACAATGAACGGCACCATACAACACTGTTTGCTGCGCAGCGCTTTATCTAGAAACAAATAAGCCAAAACAAAAACACCCCACAGAGAGAGCTCTCTGTGGGGTGTTTTGAAAATAGCGGAATTAAGCTTACTGCTGAACCGATTTTGCCAGTTCCGTGATCTCATCCCATTTGCCGGCTTTGACCAAGTCCGTCGGTACAATCCAAGAACCGCCAACACATAGCACACTGTCGAGCGCTAAGTATTCTTTGAAGTTCTTTTCATTGATACCGCCGGTTGGGCAGAAACGAATCTGTGGCAATGGACCCGAGAAAGCTTTCAACGCTTTGACGCCACCGTTGACTTCCGCTGGGAAGAATTTGAAGTGGTCGTAACCGTATTCCATTCCTAGCAAGATATCCGAAATGGTCGCGACCGCTGGTAGGTAAGGAATGTCGTACTCTTTACCTACTTTCAGTAGATCCGGCGTCATCCCAGGGCTGATGATAAATTGCGAGCCCGCTTCCACTGCCTTCACGTATTGCTCACGAGAGCAAACCGTACCCGCGCCAACGATGGCCTCAGGGACTTCTTTACGCAATGCTGTGATGGCCTCAAGCGCCGCTTCCGTACGAAGCGTCACCTCAAGCACTGGAACACCACCTGCGACCAAGGCTTTACCTAGGTTGACCGCTTGTTCCACGTCATCGACCACGATCACTGGAACCACAGGCGTTGCCGTCATCACTTGAGCGGCTGTGTAAGTTGTCATAGGTAAATCCTCTTTTGCTTAGTAGTCGTGCCAGTTACGGCCATCTTTGATTGGTAGTGCCATGGATGCCGCAGGCCCCCATGAACCAGAAGCGTACTCTTTTGGACGCTCGCTGGTTTGGTTCCAAGCTGCCATGATGCCGTCAACCCATTTCCAAGCCGCTTCTACTTCGTCGTAGCGCATAAACAGTGTCGCGTCGTCGCGCATCACGTCTAGTAATAGACGCTCGTAGGCTTCAGGGCTACGTTTGTTATGGAAGGCTTCGCTCAAACTTAGGTTCAGGTCTACTGGTTGAAGATTCATACCTTCACCCGCGCCAGGCACCTTGTTCATCACCGTTAGCGAGATTTTCTCTTCTGGTTGTAGGCGAATGATCAGCTGGTTGCGTTGTAACTGACGGTTACTTTCATCGTTAAAGATGCTGTGTGGAATCGACTTGTATTGGATCACGATTTCCGAGTAGCGCTGACCAAGACGCTTACCGGTACGTAGGTAAAATGGCACGCCCGCCCAACGCCAGTTATCGATGTCAGCACGTAGTGCAACGAAAGTCTCCGTGCGCGATTCTGGGTTAGACCCTTCTTCGTCAAAGTAGCCTTTTACTTCTTTGCCGTTGATCATGCCCTTGGCGTACTGACCACGAACGGTTTTGGTGTAAGCGTTCGCGCCTTCGATAGGACGCAGCGCTTTCAATACCTTGATCTTTTCATCACGAACAGAGTCCGCATCGTTACGACCAGGCGGCTCCATTGCCACCAAACACAGCAACTGCACCAGGTGGTTTTGCACCATGTCACGCAGCGCGCCAGCTTTGTCGTAGTAACCCCAACGGCCTTCTACACCCACGGTTTCAGACACGGTGATCTGTACGTTGTCGATGTGTGCACTGTCCCATAGAGGTTCAAACAGCGTGTTACCAAAACGGATCGCCAATAGGTTTTGAACCGTTTCTTTACCAAGGTAGTGGTCGATACGGAAGATTTGTTTCTCACCGAAGTTCTGCGTTACTTCGTCGTTGATCGCACGTGACGAAGTTAGGTCGCGGCCCAAAGGCTTTTCAAGTACCACACGCATACGCTCTTGGTTCAGACCTTGGTTAGCCAAAGAAGAACAGATCGAACCAAACAGATCCGGAGAAGTCGCTAGGTAGAACACCACGTCTTTGTCATCAGCACCCACATTCGCCTCGTTGAAACGGGCAAAATCGGACTCTTGTTGAGCGTCCACTGAGACATAGCTCAAACGCTCTTTAAAACGTGGCCAAGTTTTCTCATCGCCGATACTCTTTGGCACAAACTCGTCCAGTGCTTCACGCACTTTCGCTTGGTAGTCTGCAGCGCTCATTTCGCGGCGAGATGCACCAATGATACGAGTGTTTTTGGCGAGTAGACCGTCTTGGTCCAAGTGATAGAGAGCTGGAAGAAGCTTGCGCATGGCCAAGTCGCCACCGCCACCAAAAATCACCACATCACAGGCTTTTAAACTTGCCTTCATCATTTTCTCTCCGATTCTTATTTAGGCTTGATTGACAAGATACGATGCGTAATTGGCGCACCCCATCAGCCCTGGGAATTCTGACATCACAACAAAGGTCGGGATCGGCGACACAAACGCCTTCATACGCCCCTTGTCTTGCATCGCGTCACGGAACGCGCTGCGTTTAATTTGTTCTAGGTAACGTGGCACAATGCCACCGGCAATGTACACACCACCGCGTGTTTCCACCGACAATACAAGGTCACCGGTAACACGGCCTAAGAAAGTGAAAAACTGATCCAAGGTCGCCTCAGCAATCGGATCACTGCCCGCTTCAATCGCTGCACCAATTTCTGGTGCCGTCAGGCGGCGCTCAATGCCTTGGCGGTGTGCGAGGGCTTCGTAAATGTTTTCAAGACCCATACCCGATAAGACACGTTCCGCCGAAACGCGATGATGACGCTCACGTAGGAAACGTAAAATATAGTCTTCTTGATCGTTACAAGTGGCTAGGTCTACATGTCCGCCTTCACCGGGCAGCACGATGTTGGCACCGTTGTCTTGTGGAACGACACAAGCCACCCCTAGACCGGTCCCCGCTCCCAATACCCAGGAAGCAGCTTTGGGATCAATTTCAGACGGCTCGCCAAGTTGCACAAGTTCTTCTTTTGGAATCACTTCCAAACTGTGGCCAATCGCATCAAAGTCATTGAGTAAAGCGATTTTCTTATCGTGGCCGAAGTGATCTTGAATCTGTTGGCGAGTGAAGTGCCAAGGATTGTTGGAGAAGCGAATCACTTCTTGGTTAACAGGGCCAGCGATGGCCAACACAATGGCATCGATAGAGTCGAAGTTTACGCTACACTGCTCAACGTAAGCGGAAACAGCATCAAAGAAGGATTCGTACTCTTTACAAGAGTAAACGCTCACTTCCTGTGGCTGATATTGATTGATCGGTACTAAGGCAAAACGTGCGTTTGTCCCCCCCAAATCCGCGATCAAAGCATGAGACATAGTAAACCTCTTTGGAATTCTAATTTTTTGAAATTTTACAACGAAAAAGCGCGTAAAAACACCTGAAAACAAAATTATTAGCCGTCATATCGTAATTTAATTACAATTTAACGAATTTTGTTCAGAAACTTGAAGACTTTCGTAGGAACAGATCGCTTGCGATTGTTTTTGTAGTTATAGAGGCGCTCGTCCGCTAATTTCAGCAAGTGCTTATAACTGGTCGGCGTATCGGACAGCACGCTGGCACCACCATAGCTGACTGTGATTGGTACGAGATTACTTTTGTAACGCAACGGATTAGCATGCAAATAGTCATGGACGGATTCAGCAACTTCCATGGCTTGATCGTAGCTTTTCCCCGGCATTACAAAGACAAACTCATCCCCCGCAAAGCGGAAGGCCAACCCTTGCTTATACACATGCTTCAAAAGACGTTTCGCTATGTATTCTAACACTTCATCACCACAATTGTGGCCTAAAGTATCGTTGATCGACTTAAACGCATCACAGTCGACAAACACGGCGGTTAAATCACGATTTTGACTTTTACAACGACTAAATTCACGTTCTAGCATCAACTCTAGTTGGCGACGATTCAATAAGCCAGTCAATGGATCGCGGGTTGCAAGATATTCTAATTTCTCGCGGGCAGTCACATTACTTAAGCAGATAGAGATTTTGATCGACAACTGATCGAGCAAGAAGGTGTCTTTAGCTGTTGGATCATAACGGCCGACGTCTTGATCTGCTTGGCAAAACAAGCCTACCAGTTCACCGTCCATTGTAAGGGGGGAAATCGCAACTGAGCCGACGATACTGCGATAAGATTGTGGAATTATTTCCCAGTACTGGCCAATATCCTGATTCACCAATACGGTTTTGTTGCCTGCGCCAATGGCATCAATCATGGCGCCACGACGGGTAAAGAGAACACGATCACGTAGACCGATGGTTTTTTCCAAGGTCTCGACCAAATGCGCGAGAGGCGCTTCGCTGATCAAGTTGACCCAGACAAAGGGGACATTAAATTGTTTTTGCACTTCTTTGGTTAAGGTGGACACAAATTGATCGCAACGGCCAATAGATAAGATACAGCGCTCGATGTCAAAAAACTTCAGCGCGATCTGCTCGTTATGTCTAACGTTCTCTATTAGCTCATTAATATTCTGCATCCAACCAACCTAATCAGACTATGGACAACTTCACTAGCCAGCTAACACTATCCCTTTTTTCCTGTCTAGTTTTTGTGCAAATGTTTTTACATGGAATACTCTTATAAACGTACTATCTATGAAAAACTTTAGCTTAATTTGCTGTCTTTATTAAAGAAAATCGATTTCAGCCGATAAATTTCTTATCCAGAGAATTGGCTTATTTATGAATATTAGAGACGTCTTAGAAACACAGTTAACCCATGAGGTGAAAGCGGGCGGCCGAGTATCCGGCAACGCCAACTTTGCGCTGTTCATGAGTCTCTTTACGCAACCAGGGCCAAGTCTGCGTAACGCCGAAGATACCTTGAGCGTACACGAACCCCATGCGGTCACTCGACCGATTCAGTTTTCCGGTGGCATTGGTGCTAACCCCACGGCTAACCTAGCGCTACTGAAAGCCCTTAGCCAAGAACCGTTGGCACAAGGCAATATCGCCGCTTACGATGCCGTCGCTGCGGTGGATAATCTCATCTCTACCCACGCCTAAGCATTCCCTACCGTTTCACCACACACGGCAAAAATCCGACTCCAAGCTCTACCATGCTCCCGCGATGCCCTTAAATATTGTTGCCAAGCACTTTGACTGTCTTGTAAATCAAATTGCCCGATAAATGCCCGCCATTCAGGGGTTTGAATAGGACTTTGCT
Source organism: Marinomonas sp. HM11-D (assembly GCF_057626615.1). NCBI lineage: Bacteria > Pseudomonadati > Pseudomonadota > Gammaproteobacteria > Oceanospirillales > Oceanospirillaceae > Marinomonas > Marinomonas sp. HM11-D. The sequence goes on from NZ_JBMMKT010000022.1 coordinate 17,123, forward strand.
GCACTAGGGTTTGCAGCATGGGCAACACTTGGTAGGCCACCCGATTAATACGCGCCATATAGGGTTGTAGAATTTTGATGTAATGGGTCTCGAACTGTTGCTTTAAGAAGTTCAGCGGTGCGCCGCAGATCGACTGATTGCGGCTCAAAGGTTCTAGCGCCTGAGTTGTGACGTCTAAATAATGACGAATATGCACCATGCTGTAGAGCAGCTTACCAAGATACTCACTTTCGTAAATGGCTTGCATATCCGCTTCAATGTCAGCACTGCGAAGATAGGGGATGTCCTGTAAATGCAAACTAACCCGCTCAAGATGCTGCAAGGCATTAATTAGGGATTGATACTGGGACGCTTCAGGAGAGACGGGAATATAGCCATTGGCCAGACTAAATAAGGTGCCCGTCTCCTCCCCCGCCCAGAGCATATTAGAGAAGGCGATCGGTAATTCACTGGCTTTCACGTTTGCCACTTCGTTTAGCTTGGTGCGCAGGTCGGTGTCTTCGATCTCACAACTTCGGATCGCGCGAATAATCTCCAGTTCGTAAACAAAGCGTTGGCTTGTCGCCATCACCCGCCCCAGTATACTATTACGCTGTCCGGCCACGGCGCCGACATCACATCGTTGCAGCGACAAAAATTCTAATAAGCCAACATCAAATTGACTCAGCTCCATTTGCCGCGATCTTAAGGCCGGTAACGGCCCCATTGACACATCCGAATCCATCTCGATTTGAATATGTTCTGATCGGTTCAAGTCCTTTAGGTACGACTCAAACAAAGTCTGTGGAGCAAATTGGCCATCGCAACCCATCAGCAACATGCCCATTAGCAGTAACACAATCGACTTTCGAGAGAGCAGTAACGTCATGATGAATACTCTTCTAATTCAAAAACGCGAGGAAATTTCTGAAACACGCGTGGCTAAAATGGTGTTCCCCAGCACCACTAACCATTATGACACCTTATTTGGTGGTGAAGCGTTAAAATGGATGGACGAAGTGGCCTACATTGCTGCCACCCGCTTTGCCCGTAAGCAAGTAGTTACGATCTCAACCGAGCAGGTGGATTTCAAACGCCCGATTCCATCCGGCATTTTAGTGGAGCTGGTAGCACGTGTGGTCAAGGTCGGTCGCACCTCCCTCAAAGTTGAAGTGGACATCTTTTTAGAAGAGCTTTACAGCGACAAGCGCGAAAAAGCCATCACTGGTGCGTTTAACTTTGTCGCCATCGATGAGAACAAAAAGCCGACACCGATTTTTGATGACGAAGAATAAGTCCGCTTAAAAGCTCGAATTCGGCTGCTGTAAAAACAGCAATTCCTCAGCAGTCGACTCGCGCCCTAAAATCTCATTGCGATGAGGGTAGCGGCCAAAGCGATCAATAATGGCTTTATGCTGACGTTCGAAGTCTAGGTTATTCGCATTGCCTAAGGCCTCGAACAGCATGATTGCCGACTCGTGAATAAGCTTGGATTCACTGTGCATAAACGGCATGTAGAGAAAGCTACGCTGAATCGGCTCAAGCGCTTGATCAAAGCCTTTATTGATGGCGAATTGCGACAAGGCCAGTGCCAGCGGATCGCAGGCAAAGGATTCCGGCTGGTCACGGTAAAGATTGCGCGAGAACTGATCGAGTACGATGATTTCCGCCAAACTGCCTTCGGCCGTGGCGCGCCAGTCATACAGCTCACCAGCCTTAGCCTGCTGATGTAACGTTAAAAAGCGACGCTTGATCGTTTCATCAAAGGCTGTATCTTTTTGCCACCACTGCTCCGGTTTGCTTTCCACAAACCAAAAATTTAACACCTCATGATACATGCTGCCCCCATCGTTAACCCTCAACTAAAGCTTAAGTGTTAACGACGAAAGCCAATCCTGCCAATCCATCTCGGTGTTGACTCTAATCGCTAGCTTTTCAAACGACGCGGTTGATCGACCGGTTCCAATACAATATCCGAGTGTAAAAACTCCGCTGCTGCGGCCGAGCCTTCTACTTTTACCGCGCTGCGCTCAAGCATTTCGGCTTCATAAGGGGTAAGCACTGACTGGCGAATACCGGCTTCACGCCATACTTCCGCCGACCAGCAACCGTTGGTAATCTCACGGGCGAGCGATAAGGCATCCAAAATGGCTTGGTTTGCGCCCTGACCTTTAAACGGCGTCATCGGGTGCGCCGCATCGCCAATCAAGGTGGCTCTCGGAGCATTGGCAAAATGCTCAGGTGTTAATAACTCACGATCGTACACAGGGTAGCCAGACACCAGCTCCGCGGGCGTCGCCGCAAGAATTTCAGGGATCGGTGTATGCCAAGGTAAACGGCGGCAAGCTTCGGCTTTGAGTGCTTCAGAGCCTTGCTCACTTAAGGCTCGCGCCTCGGCATCGTCCATACGGAAACTTAATTGCCACATAATCGAATCGACTTTATACGGCATCATATAGATACGATCATTGCCATTGGCGGTTTGAAACACGGTCGCGGCATCTAACAGGTCCGATTCAAGACCGTTTAACGCAGATAAGGGACAGATCCCTAAGATCACCATACAATCCAAGGAGCGTAGCGGTGTCTTGTCATCGCCAATGATCTGTTTACGCACCACACTGCGAATGCCATCGGCACCGACAATCAAATCCGCTTCAATCTGTTTTTCTTGACCATTAGCACTGAGTGTTAGCTGTACCTTGCCGTCAACGTTTTGGTCAAAGCCCAATAGCTGATGATTCCACTTTACTTGGCCGGCACCGCCCAGTTGCTGCATCATCTGCCAACGTAATGACTGACGGGCAATATGAATATTAGAGCGCTTAGGCGTGGCACAGGGTTTGCCTTCCAGCCAACGACGCATGCCCCACTCGGCCACCACCTTACCCTCAGTGGTATGCACCAAATGACGTGTCGACACCACGCCATCGTCCAAGTCGGTAATGCCCAATCCGGAAATCGCGCGGCTGGCTTGCTGTAAAGTCAAACCATAACCTTGGGAGCGGGCATCAAAGCCAGTATCACGCTCAAACAAGGTAAAGGGAATGCCACGATGTTTGCAGGCTACCGCCAGTGCCATGCCGCCAATGCCAGCGCCAATGATCGCCACATGAGGTAAGCGTTCACTATCAATAGGCTGAGGCTCGCTAGAGAGAAGTACACCTTGCCCAGCACATTTCGCACAGGATTCTAAATGGCCTCTTGGACGTGGAGGTTCTTGGATAATATTGTCGTCTTTTGCAAAGGCTTCCAGAGCCTTTTGGTATTCGATACGGACTTTTTTACGCAAGCGGCGGCTACGTTTGCCACGGCCTTGGCAGTCTGGACACATAACCCAGTAAGAAGATTGGTTTGCTAAAGTGCTCAATTCAAATTGCCTGATCATCAAGAAGTTCAATAGCCCGAATAATAGCGGATCTGCTCAAACTTGTGGAAAAAGAGTGATGACTAGGAACGCTTAACAATGAAACCTTGATAGATCACAAAAAAAAAGCGGCTTGCTCAAATGTGAGCAAGCCGCTTTTATACAACCTTGTGTAGCGCTAGAGATTAACGGTAGCTGTATAGGTACTCAGCGATCATTTGCGCATTGGTAGGTGTTGCTGTTTCATAACCGTAGAACTTACCGTATTTAGGGCGTAGCTCTTCGGTAGCAATGCGCGCGATTTCATCAAACCAAGCTGGTAGCATCACAGTGTGAGCGTTGATCTTGTCCATTTCTACGCCAAAACCAAATGGCACTTGGCCCATGGCTTTACCGACTGCTGCTTCTAGATCGGCAATAAACTGTAAGTGGAACTCAAAATCATCGTGTGAACCCACGTTACCGTGACCACCGTTAAAGTAATCCCAATCCATCGCGTTGGCAGTTTTCAAGTTTTGCACTAGGTAAGTGAAACGCTCAGAGCCGGCAAAGTTCCAGAATGGTGGTTGATCAGAGTTCAACAAATCTGGTGCGTGCAATACGCGCTCTTCTTTCATCAACCAAGCAGAGTGGTCATCCGTGTGCGCCGCATGAGCAAAGCCATGAAGTTCGATGGTTTGCTTTTCAAATTTGAACGAGTCTTCCGGCCATTTCAATACTTTCGTTGGACGTGGAATCTTGCTGCCCAAAAGCTCCATTTTTTCTGCTGTTGCTTTGGACGCAATAATCTCAGGCGCTTTTTTCTGGCTTGCTTTTAATAGCTCTAGCAGCTGTGCTGTACCAGACGTATGGTCCGCGTGATCGTGCGAGTAGACAATCGTATTGATTGGCTTATCCGTTACTGAGCGGATCGCTTTGAGGATTTTTTCCGCACGCATTTCCAGTGGGTCAAACAGCAACACGCCCTTTTCACCGACGTAGAAGGTGGTCGCGTAGAAGCCAGACTCGTACCAGTAAGTGTTCTCTGTCAGACGCTGTAGAACGTAGTCTGTGTTCATGTTCAGGGTAAACAAATCCGCTACTTTTTCACCCGGCTGAAGCGCCACAGTGTTGGACTGAGCTTTGTAAACCGCATCAACCGTTGATGGGGCTTCATCAATCGCCAAGGCAGGCATGGCCGCCGCCATCGCGGTAACAAGTAGTGCTGGTGCAAAGATTCGTTTTAAAGCAGACATGGTAAAAATCCTTCTTAAGTGAGTTGGAATACGGCTACTTTAGCGCCAGCTAATTGAGTAATAAATAGGCTATTTTAGAAGAAACTATTGCATAAAATGAAATAAAATTGGCATGACAGTTTGAGATAATTTCTGTGACATACGAGCCCAATCATATTGCGCCCAACACTTTGGAAAGCCGGCAAGCCATGTTAATTGCGCAAGAATTATCAAAATCTCAGCAAAACTGAGACAAAGCGAATCTTGGCAAAGCCTCCTCTGACAAATGTCAGATTTCCCAACCGTCTAGCTCGTTATCCTATTAGCCATTGTTATTCCAATATCAGGATCTAACATCCAAGGAGCGAGCATGAAAGCGGGTGGAGTAAAGATAGTCCCTGGTTTGATATCAGTGGCATTAACCTTAGTGATTTGGTTTGTGGTACCCGTACCAGAAGGTGTGTCAGCCAATGCTTGGCATTTGTTGGCGTTGTTTGTCGGCACCATTGCCGCGATCATTGGTAAGGTCATGCCCATCGGGGCGATTGCGATTTTAGCCATCACCTTGGTCGCCCTAACCGGCGTCACCAATGACTCCCCTAGCGGTGCGATTAAGGATGCCCTAAGTGGTTTTTCCAATTCGCTGATTTGGCTGATCGGTATCGCTATTATTATTTCCCGCGGTCTATCGAAAACCGGTCTTGGCAATCGTGTCGGCTATTACTTTATCTCGCTGTTTGGCAAGAAAACCGTGGGCATTGGCTACGCCCTCTCGATCTCTGAGTTGATCATTGCGCCTGTGACGCCAAGTAATACCGCCCGCGGCGGCGGTGTCATTCACCCAATTATGAGATCCATCGCCAGCAGCTTTGGCTCTAACCCTGAAGATGGCACCTCACGTAAAATCGGTCATTATCTTGCGCTGGTGAACTACCATATCAATCCGATCACCTCGGCCATGTTTATTACCGCCACCGCCCCCAACCCGCTGGTGGTGCAGTTTATTGCTGATGCCACGGGAGCTGAGATCAGCATCACTTGGGGCATGTGGGCCTTGGCTGCCTTATTGCCAGGCCTTGTCTGTATCGCTTTGGTGCCATTAGTGGTGTATCTGATTTACCCACCGGAAATTAAAAATACGCCAGACGCGAAAGTTTTTGCTCAATCCAAGCTCGCAGAGATGGGGCCGATGAGCTACGGCGAAAAGATCATGGTGTTCGTATTCGCCTTGCTATTGCTGCTTTGGGCTGGCATTCCGGCCATGCTGCTAGGGCCTGATTTTGCCGTGAATACCACCGCCGTAGCCTTCTTAGGCCTGTCGGTTTTATTGGTCACTGGCGTGCTCAGCTGGGACGATGTACTAAAAGAAAAAAGCGCTTGGGATACGGTGACCTGGTTCTCAGCTTTGGTGATGATGGCGACCTTCTTAAACAAACTTGGCTTGGTTAATTGGTTCTCTTCGGTGATGGAAAACAATATCGCCCAGTTTGGTTTTGACTGGCCACTGTCGGTAATCATCTTGGTAGCGATTTACTTCTACGCCCATTATTTCTTTGCCAGCACCACAGCGCATATTACCGCTATGTTTGCCGCCTTCTATGCCGCCGGTTTAGCCCTTGGTGCGCCGCCTTTATACCTAGGTTTATTGCTAGCAGGAGCGTCCTCTTTGATGATGTCACTCACCCATTACGCCACTGGCACCTCGCCAATTATCTTTGGCTCAGGCTATGTTTCCATGGAAAACTGGTGGCTAATGGGCTTTATTATGAGCATCGTTAACCTGGCGGTTTGGGGTATTGTCGGTGGACTCTGGTGGAAAATATTAGGTTTTTGGTAAATAAATGAGTTGAAGTAAGCTGCCCATAACTAAAAAATGGGCAGCTTAGCTTGGTGACATTTTGTAAGACGGTCTGATGTATTCCCATTAAAGGTTTTGGTTAGATTAGTAATATGCCCGATGCGAAATCTAGAGCATCTTGACGGTCATAGAAAAACCACTCTGCGCCATCCGCTTCTGTACCCACCATAAAGTCTGTTACAAAGTACGAATCGCCAGCTAGGGTAATCTCATTACCTTCATCAGGATTCCCAGCAGTATAGATACGGCCATCTGATGTAACGCCGTAAACAGTTTCCACTGACTCCAAAGTAAGCAGATTATTAACGGTTAGACTCCCATCTTCAAAATAGATTAGTTCATCTACACTCCACACATCAGATTCATCTGACCAAGCCACGTATAAAGTATTTCCAGCTAACCAATCGCTTGTGAGACTAAAATATTGCTCAGCTTCAGCTTGGTCAAAATAGACTCGCGTATCATCCTGAGGAAAACCTTCTCCATTAAATGCAAAGCTGATGTAGGTATCAGTTATTTCATTTAACTGTAGAATTGAGTCACTTTCGTCACCAGCAAACGCTGCAATTGAGGAATCGGTCACAGTAACTTGAAATGTATCCACTGATAGCGAGTCAGCACCATAAAGCTCTCTCATCACATATTCAGTAGCATCCGCGTTAAATGTCCAAGACTCAAGGGTTTCAGGAGTCCCCCAAATGCCAGTATAAAGTGTTTGCCCCGCTAGTAAACTTGCCAACGAAGACAATACGGGCGTGACCACATCAACTGTAGCTACGGTACCTCCCAAAACTGACGCATCCAATCCATTACTTGCAAAGTGATTCGCCACGAGCTGCCCATCAACTAACAGGCCGCCAGCCGTTAAAACCTCGCCAATCATATCAGTAGTAACCCCATACGTCTGACAGACATTGAGGATGGTAGATAAGTCATTAAGATTAGAAATGATGAAGTTGTAGGCCTCATCCATGGTTACACCGTATCCGGATAAATGTTGTTCAGCTGTCATTCCTTGGTCCCTCCTTGCTGTTGGGTTTAAGAAGTAACCTTAGAATAGCAATCACAATTGTTCAATTTTTAAACAGACAATAATATAAGATATTCTTATCTGTAAGATATTAACCCCTTCCAACTGAGCTAATGCAGCTGAGGCCTGGATATTTAATCACATTAGTGCCATTTTCAGCTGCGCTGGAAAAGTCTCCCTTAACTGCACGTTTGTTACTACAAATAGGCCCGTGAGCCACGTAGAATAGCGGCCAAACTTTCAACCTTTTACTGAATGAGCGACGTTAATGACTCAAACACATACAGGTGAAACCGCACAAACTACGCCAGCGAAAACTGTGGCTGTAGTGGGTGCGGGGGCAGCAGGCTCAACCATCGCGTTACGACTTGCCGAACTTGGCATCGACACGACCCTGATTGAACGCGGCCCAAGTCTGGTTAATGGACCGCCATTTTGTCACCTGCACGCGGGTGGCAACTTGTACCGAGAAATCTCCGATGAGCAATGCTTAACGCTATTAAAGCAGTCGATCGACACGGTAAAGGTGTATCCACAGAGCATTAATATTCGTCCAACCCTACTCGCAGTACCGACCACAGATCGTTGCGAGCCATTGGATTTATTACCGCGTTTAAATAAATTACGCGACCTTTACCAGTCACTGGTGGATCAAGATGCCCGTAATCAAGTCTTGGGCAAGCCGGAAGATTACTATCGCTTGTATGAACGCGTAGAACTAGACGCCATCGCGCAACGAGAACTACCTAAACAGGCTAACTGTGACGAAGACTGGCTGGTGGCCTTTGCTAAGCAGACAGATCTCGATACGTTAAAATTCCCGCTAGTGATGGTGCAAGAATACGGTTTGTCCGCGTTTCGCTGGGCGGCGATTGCCGATTTGGCCATTGCCCGTTTGCCAAGCTGCCATCTTCAAACCAATACCAGTGTAATTGACATCCGCCATAGTCCGAAGGGTTCAGGTTGGTTAGTGTCTACACGTCCCACTTCGTCCAGCAACGATGCCGATATTCAGGTCTGCGAATACGATTATGTTGTCAATGCCTGCGGTTTTAAGAGCGGCGAACTGGACGATATGATCGAAGCCAAACGCCAGCGTATGGTGGAATTCAAAGCCTCGTTTGTCACCTATTGGCCAGAATGTAACGGTTTGTGGCCCGAAGTGGTATTCCACGGCGAGCGCGGTACGCCACAAGGCATGGCGCAGCTAACGCCTTACCCTGGTGGTTATTTCCAATTGCATGGTATGACCCAAGCCATCACCCTCTTCCAAGGAGGCCTAGTCGCCAGCTGTGAACAAAGCTCGCAGCCAAAACTGGCGCCGCACTTCTTACAAAAGATTGATGGTGAGTGGCCGGAGCAGATTGTACACGAGCGCACCGAAGGCAATATCACGCATATTGCTCAGTTTATTCCAAACTTTAGCAGTGCAAAAACCGCCTCCAAACCTTTGTTTGGTGCTCAGCAAATTCCTGGGGAAGATCCGGATTTACGCGCTGCGGACGTGTCTTTCCATCACAGCGGTTACGCTCGGGCTGAGATCGTCAAAGCCTCGTCGGCACTGGCGACTGCCGATGCCATTCTTAAGGATCTAGTGGAATCTGGTGTGGTGACCTCGGAACTGGCGCAGCGCTATTTGACCGAGCATTACTTCCCTGTGACGCAACAATGCCAGCATAAAGAAGTGACAGAAAGAGCAGAACAACTCGCTCGAGAGCGCCATTACCCAGATGCGTTAGCACGCGTGTTTCAGGACTAAGTCACTCTCAGGGGTCTGACCCTAAATAGCTACTCAGTCACTTTTTAGACTGAGGGCTAAAGGGTCAGACCCCTTTTCTCTTTATTAGAGAATTTCTGCTTTTAAGCGTTACGCTGGCGTTTTCAGATCTTCTAAAACGCTGAGTAGCTCATTGAAATGATCGAATAAGAAATCGGGCTCATAGATACCCAGATCTTCATCGTAGTTGTAGCCGTAGCTGACACCGATGCTGTCCATCTTGGCCGCTTTCGCCGCCAAAATATCGTTCTTTGAATCGCCGATCATAACGCAGTCAGCCATCTCAGCGTTCATCATGGCACAGGCGGTAAACAGTGGTAGCGGATTCGGTTTGCGCTCTGGTAGCGAATCGCCACCTAGGCAAAACTCAAACACGCCACTTAAACCCAAGCCTTCCAGCATCGGCTCAATAAACTTCTCTGGTTTATTGGTAATGATCGCTAAACGATAGCCTCGTTGTTTCAGCTCAAGTAGCGTCTCTTTCACCTCTGGGTACAACACCGACTTGTCACAGACATTGTGTGCGTAGAAGTCTAAGAAAGCCGCTAAGGCTTGATCGACCAGTTCTTGGGGCAAAGTCGGATCAATCTCCTTAGCCCCACTTAGACCACGTGAAATCAAAGGCAAAGCGCCATTGCCGACCCAGTTGCGTACGGTGGCTTCAGGAAAAGGCTCACGGCCTAGATGTACTAGGGTTTGGTTGACCGCTTCGGCTAGATCTGGAGCACTGTCGACCAAGGTGCCATCCAAATCAAATAACAAAACGCGCTTATCTTCTAAACTCACTGCTCACTCTCTCGATCTTTAAAAAAGGGGTCAGATCCCTTTTCTACACTAAAAGGGGTCAGACCCTTTTCCTAATTATTTTATATGTATATTCGATCTCATAAGGGTCTGACCCCTATGAGTACTAACCATCACTAAAGGG
>NZ_JBMMKT010000023.1:0-26706 GCF_057626615.1 Marinomonas sp. HM11-D
CGCGGTCAGGGCTTTTTTACGTTTAGCGTTTGGAGCTTATGTTCAGGCTATTACCCTTAGTAACCGATTAAGAGACCTGTCGATGCTGGCGTTTTCATTGCTATCCTTAGCTGCCTTGGTTTTATTTGTACCTCGCCCCTTCCTTTATAATAATCAAGTAAGTGCTGTTCTAGTGTTGGTGGCCTTAGTCATAGCCTACTGGCAAGGCTCGGTGATGGTTGCAGGGCTAGCATTGTCTGGCATAGGAGCAGGGCTTTTAATGGGCTCTTTATGGATTCCTCATCATAGCCTTCGACGCGTATCAGCAATATTCCTAGCCATCTTTGCTCTAGCATTAGCGCTGCATATTATTCCAGGCTTTGAAAATGAGCCGCTTTACCTGAATGGATTGATCTCGCCTAATGCTAAGGTATACACGTTATACGCTAACTTTGACAAAGCGCTTGCAGGTTTTTTGCTTGCCGCCTATGTATTAATCCAGTCAAATCGTGAAAGACGATTAAGCACTGATAAGCAAATTTTCGCCCCAGCGTTTGCTGTAGTGGTCTTGCTACCATTTCTATTAATGGGATTGGCGTATCTATTAGGATTGGTTGCTTGGAATCCTAAAATACCTGACATCTGGGCAGAGTTTATACTGGTGAATCTATTTGCAACCTGCTTGGCGGAAGAAGCTCTGTTTCGCGGAGTGATGCAAAAGCAGCTTGCGCGCATTTGGCCGAATAAGGCTTGGTTAGGTATCACCATAGTCAGTGTGTTGTTTGGCCTAGCTCACTTTTCCGGCGGAAGCGAATATATCCTAGTCGCAACCGTGGCTGGTTTGGGTTATGGCTATGTGTTTTATAAAACCCAAAAGCTGTCTTGGGCTATTTTCAGCCATTTGATGGTGAACCTGCTGCATTTCTTTGGCTTTACTTATCCTATGCTGGCTTAGGGATGTCGAGTGGTAGGTAGTCCTGAGCGACTGATTAAAGTGTTTAGTTGATCCAAGCGAATTTTCGTCTCACTTTGATCATTTCCAATCAACGCTTGATGCTCTAAATCGTGCTCCAATAACGTTTTCTGATTCACTATAAATTGCCAATGCTCCTGCTTAGTCGCTTGCTCTGCGATTCTTGTTAGCCCTTCTAATAGCCTAAGTTGAACAGCTAAGTTGTTTTTCCCATTCTGGCGAATCTGATCGTATGCAGTATGAGCTAAGTCCTGAAAGGTAGGGCTTTTAAGAACCAGTCTTGGCTGACCATGGGGGGCACAGGCCACTCCCGTAGGAAACGTTTGATAAGTTAAGCTGCAGAGTGTCGCGCTAAGTTTATCAATACAAGCAATCCCGGAATAAGGATCATTGATACTCGGTGACAGAGCGCGTAAGGCAATTTCGACCAGTTGCATAATGGCAAATTCGGGATCCTGGATGGGAGTCCGTTTAGCGCCAAGCGTGAGGCAAGCCAATAACTGCTCTTGTTCAGCTTGCGTTAGTTCATCATTAGAGCATTTGAAGACGATCATATGCTCAGTGACGAAGCCTCCTGGCGCAATGATGACTTCCATAAAACTGTTCTTCTCTGCCATGAAGCTCGCTAGGCTAGCGTAATTAATGGCTTGAACGTAGCCCGCACAGCGGCTGCGTACAACTATTGGCTGATCTGCTAACTTGGCCAATACATCATTGCTGCAGACCCTCGCTGATTCGTGATCTTTATAAGCTGAGAATATATGGTGAATATTTGCCTGCAGCGTTTCATATACTTTATCGATGACGTTATCAGCCTGTAGGTTGGTGGCAACATGATGAATAAAGTAAATGAGCAGAAAGATGCTGACTAAGGTGAGGGACAAGGCCCCGCCGAGCGCCAAGCCTGGTAGATGACCATCTTGAGCAAAGTTATCGCTTACTCGTGTCAACACTAGGCAATAAAGGAAGATGGCGACGAAGGTACCCAGAACGGTTTGGGTGCTGGTGTCATCCATAAAATTACGCAGTAACCTTGGACCAAACTGAGAAGAAGCATTGGTTAATGCGACCATGGTGATAGAAAAGGTGATGCTGACAACGGTCATGACGCTTCCAGCAATGGTCGTTAGAAGATCCCGAGTAATGTCGCCATCTGCATAATAAAGAAATCGAAGCCAAGGGGTCATGTACAGACTGATTTGGCTATCCAACCAAATCAGTCCCGAACAAAGCATAAGGGTGATTGAAATGATGAGACAAGGGACAAACCAAAAGCTGGTACGGATCACATCATACGCTTTTAGTAGCCTGTTACTTTGTAAAAATGAAATCCGCACCTCGACATCCCTTCTGCGATCCTTTTCTTATCAATAACACAAAATAGCCTGCTCTCACATTCCGTAGAGGGAGTGCCAGATGTCTTCTAATTTGTCAGCAGGCTTAAACTGCGTCCTGCTTCAGCATTGGCTTGAGCTTGTACGGCAATAGACGATCGTTCCAAAATACTTGCCACAATCTGTTCACTCACGGCTGCAGCGAAGTCTGTGTCTTGAATACGTGATCGGGCGGCGGCTTCATTTTCTCTATTACTTAGCAAGGCATCGATACGGCTACTAAAGGCATTTTGTGTAGCACCGTATTCCGCTTGGTAAGAAGTGATCGTATTTAAACTATCGTCGACAGCACTTAAGGCGCTTTCTAGTGAGCTTGGGTCGCTAATATCAAAGGAAAACAAACCACTGCTGGTTAAGGACGCGGCGATATCGTTGGTGGCCACATTAAAGGTCGAGCCACTATTCGGCCCCACTTGAAAGCCAAGGCTAGCATTTTCAGTAAAGAGCTCTTGTCCCGCAAACGTGGTATTGCTAATGGTGCTTTGGATGTTTTCCATAAAAGCATTGGCTTGTTGCTGTAAGGCCTGTCTATCGGCACTGCTATAGATGCCATTGCCTGCTTGTACCGCCAGCTCTCTTAGTGAGTTTAAGTCGCTGGTAATAGATTCCAGTCCGCCTTGAGCGACTTGTGTTAAGGAAATGCCTGAGATGCTATTGGCTATCGCTTGGCCATTGCCATCAATCTGACCAGTCAGACGATTGGCAATCTGCAGGCCGGCTGCATCATCTGCCGCACTATTAATCCGTCGGCCGCTGGCAAGACTTTCTTGACTGTTATTTAGGGTTTGTGTTGCCGTGCTGTTGACGTAGTTCGCACCGATACTATTGATAGCCATAACCACTTCCTTGCCTCTTTAAGGCGAGATATCTCAAATATGAGGTATCAGTATAGATATTAACCAGCACGATTGGAAAGTGAGTTCAACTAGGCCGTATTGCATCGAGCAAAGGCTTGTTCTGGGTCTATGAATTCGATGCAATATAAGTGTCTAGGCAGCTCCAAGGTTTTTTGATTAACGCCTTCTTCAGGGCCATAGGCGCAGCAAATGAACTGCCTTTGATAGGAGGCCACAAAACGTCAGGTAAGTTGTCTGACGATTGGCTTGTTAAAGCATGGATAGGAATATCTGGGCAGCCATCTCCGTCAATGTCGTAACCCAAAGGCACGCCATGGGCATCATCGATTCGTTTTAGCAAATAAGCCGCTTGTTCATAAGTATCGACAAACACGTTATTGGCGATAAAGTAATTCAGCTCGGTTTCCGTTGCGCCTACGGTCGTGACCCCTGCGGCAAAAGATAAGGTATTGATGGTGCGCGGGCCGCTATTGCCGGAGATTGTAAATACCTGAGCCCCTTTGGCAGCAAGTGTTTCAAGCGCGCGAATCACTTCGTAAGTGTCTTGCCAAGCAGGAAACTCTTGTCCCCATTGGCGGATCGTCTCAATGTAGGCTTCTCTGTGCTCAAGGCGTAAGGGTTCTTCAAATGCGCTCGCTATAGTAGAGGATTCCCAAGACAGTACTAATGAATCGATCGGCGCAAAGTTAAATCGGTCATTGATACTGGTGAGTGCCTGCAGGATTTCACGCATAGGTGTATCCTGTCCCGTAATGGGATAGCGCAGAAAGGTAATATTGGGGTCCTGCGCGATCAGTTGCACGATATCACCGTGATACAGAGTCTCGTTTCGATAATCACGATCAATGTCTAAAAGCCCATAGAGTGACGTATGTAGGTATTTGTCCTCATCGCTTTGAAAAGCTTCAAGCGGCGGGTAAAAGCGATCTATGATGGCTACATGATACAGCTCAGAATCGGCTTGCAGTGTTTGCCAAGGCGTGAGCAGCAGTAGCGCCAAGCATGCTTGCAGGATGTGTTTCATTAGGAGGTCTCCTATGTTATCGACAACATCGAGCTCTCGGTGGGCCTTAGGCGCCCAATTGATACACTTAGTGTGTGGTTAGAGGCGGGTTAGAAAATGTTGCCTTAAATAAGATTTGTCTAACGTAGCTATTTTAGCCAATGGCTATCTGTGAATTTTTTGTGACTGTTACAATAATGTTTAATAAAACGATTTTGCTAAAAGCCGTCTTAATCACGTTAACAATCGAACAACCTAGCTGAATCGTCTACACCTTATATAGATGAATTATTGAAAGCCCCCGAAACGGGTGGAGTACTATGTTTAAGCGTTTATTTTCACGCAGCAGTGAAAAATTACTGGCCAATGTTCCGAAGCATGATGGCAATCCGCTGGATCATAACCACAAGGAATTCTCGACGCTGGTAGAATCGATCAAGATGAACAACCCCGCCTGTGATGGCCTAAGCGCGAAAGAGCTAGAGCGCAAGTTTCAGCAGTTTTCAGATCAGCACAAACTGGGTGTTAACTTACACTCTAGCTATATCAGTCATTGTTCTCCTGAGCGTCTACAGCGACTGTTAGCTTCAAGCTACTACAGTGCCACCATCGCCAATGGTATTAAGAAGATAGAGCAAGCGGATAAGGAATTTGTTTGGGCAAAGCATAAAGGAATGGTCGGTTCTTTGTTTATGGATCGTGGATTCTTTATCATTGTGCGCGCTGTGAATCGAAAAGCTGGCTTTAATCGCCGTTGGGTGTTCGATATGCACATTGCCACCAAACATTTTGCCTAATCATAACGCCTTGTGACATGACTGTTTTAGCCCCCGAATTCTTTATTAAACAAGCCCTTCGCGCTGACAATGTTGAGAAATTGCAAACACTGCAGTCCCTATGGAGCGGCTATGGTCATCTATCCCGTTATCGGGTGACGGTAGAGGGCAGAGCTTTCACGGTCATTTTAAAAGCTATTGATTGGGGCGGCGTGACGGAACATCCACGCGGTTGGCAGTCCGATCTCGCCCATCAGCGCAAAGTCACCTCTTATCAAGTGGAATTAGACTGGTATGTGAACTGGTCAAAGGTAACGGCTGACTCAGTGCGGGTACCGCATTATCTTGCCAGCTTGGCGCAAGGCTCGGTTTTATACCTATTGCTGGAAGATCTAGATAGCAGTGGTTTTGAGCGGCGTTGTACGCATCTTGAAGCACATCAAACCAGTGTGGTATTGCATTGGCTGGCTAACTTACACGCGCACTATTTAACTCCCCATCCTAGCTCCAATTGGCCTAAAGGCTTATGGCCACAGGGCACCTATTGGCACTTGGCCACTCGTCCAAATGAATGGCAGGCCATGGCGGACGGTGAGTTAAAAGCTGCGGCAGAGCAATTGAATCAAGCTCTTCAAGCTTGCCCCTATCAAACCTTGGTACATGGGGATGCCAAGGTCGCGAATTTCTGTTTCAGCGCTGACTTGTCCGATGTGGTGGCGGTAGATTTTCAATACATAGGCCGCGGTATAGGCGTACAAGATGTAGCGTATTTCTTGGGCAGTTGCTTAAGCGAAGCGCAACTCGAGCAAGATTTAGACTACCTGCTCGATATGTATTTTAGTGAGTTAGCCCGTTGCATTATTGCTCGTGGCGAGTCCCCAGACCTAGCGGAATCGGTGGCACAATCATGGTACCGATTGTTCCCTGTGGCTTGGGCGGACTTCCACCGTTTTATCATGGGCTGGTGTCCAACCCATCACAAAAATACCGACTTTAGCCAAGCTATCACGCAAGCGGGACTTGATTACCTTAAGTCTTAACCATTGCGTAAGGCGCGATTGGTTTTTGCGGTCGCCTCGGCGGTTAACGGGTCTTCCGGCCAAGGATGCTTAGGGTAGCGACCACGCATTTCTTTGCGTACCTCAGGGTAAGCTTCCTTCCAGAAAAACGCCAAATCCATGGTGACGGCCAGAGGCCGTTGCGCTGGCGATAGCAATTCGATTTTCACCGTCTGCCCCGCGATCACTGGGCTTTGGGTTTCGCCAAACATCTCCTGCAATTTAACGCGAATCACCGGCTGTTCGCCCAGATAATCCACCTTGATATGGGAACCTGAGGCCACCGGAATGCGCATCGGCAAGGTCTGTAAAGTCTGTTGCTGGGGCCAGTCGAGCAATGCCATTAAGGGATCGAGCAAAGACAGCTTGTCTAGCTGCTGAATGCGTTTTACACCGGTTAAAAACGGCCCCAGCCAATCCTCTAAACGTTCCAGCAAACACTCGTCTGAGGCATCAGGAATTGATTGATCAAGGTGCTGATGGGCAAATTGAATACGGGCCCGAAGAGCGAGGCTGTCTTCATCCCAATTCAATACTTGTAAACCTTGCTGGCGGATATAACTGCAGGTGGCCATGGTCACCGCGCTGTCTGGCAGATTGCTTAAGCGTTCTTGCTTGAGTTTAAGTTTACCTAACCAGATTTCCGTGGCGCCAACCAAGCCGCCACTCGATTTATCCCATTCACAGCGCTCAATGATGTCCATTTGATCGGCCAAGGCTTGTTCTAATTCGCTGAGTGAAATTGGGCAAGTAAGATACAACCAATCGGCGTCTCGTTCCGCATGACCGCCCAGTTCTAAGGCAATCAGATATTCGCTGTTCGCATTGGCGTCATGATTGGCAAGCAATGCCTGTCGGCCATTGCTCAACTTAAATAAGGTTTCTTCGCCCTGTTGGCGTTGACGCATGGCGATGCGATCGGGAAACGCGCTGGCTAAGCAGGCCGCCAAAGAGTAAGACTGATCCGATCTGTTCTCAGGTAAATGTCTTTTTAGTGCCTGAACAGAGCGGTGCCATGTTTTACCTTTGGCAGCATAAGTGATTGCGCTTTGTAGGCTGGAATCTTGGCTTTGCTTTGATACACCTTCGTAAAGTAAAGCGGCAGCTTCTAGGGCTGATTGTGCCTCCCCATGGCGGCTGGCTTCTAGCAGTAGGCGCGCTAAACGTGGCGGCAAGGGCATGCTGGCAAGTGTTTCGCCATCCGTAGTCAGAGCAAGGTTGTTACCTGTTTCCAATAAGCCTAACTGTGTCAGTAGGCCTTTTGCCTGCTGCCAGTGAGCCAAGGGCGGCAAGCTGATCCAGTCTAATTCTTCCCGCTGTTGCACGCCCCAACGGGCTACATCCATCAGCAGATGACTTAGGTCTTCAAGCTCAATCTGCGGTGCATTATGAGCACTGAGACGATGTTGCTGCTCTTCAGACCACCAGCGGTAGCAAACACCGGCTTGTAAGCGTCCCGCACGGCCGGCGCGTTGAATGGTTTCCGCTTGTGACGCGCGGCGCGTATGCAAGCGGGTGGTGGCAGTTTTGGCATCAAAGCGGGCTTCGCGCGACAATCCCGAATCAATCACCACCCGAATGCCTTCGATGGTTAAACTGGTTTGGGCAATGCTGGTGGCCAGCACCACTTTTCTTTGTCCCTCTGATGCAGGGGCAATGACTTTTTCCTGTTCGGCCATAGTCATATCTCCGTACAGGGACAGCAACTCGGTATCGCTTTGCAGCTGTGCCTCTAACAAGTTTTGGACTTTGCGGATCTCGCGCTGGCCGGGCAAAAACACCAAGATGGAACCGTCTTCTTCCCGCAGTGCTTGCTGAATCTGTTTAGCGACTTGCAGCGGCACATCTTGCTGCTTCAAGGATAGATTGGCGTAACGCATGCTGATCGGGAATTGTCGTCCCTGACAAATAATCGGCTCGCAGTGCAACAACTCGGTTAAGCGTTCGCTATCTAGGGTCGCCGACATCACCAGTAGCTTTAGCGGATCCTCTTCACGAAACAATTCACGCGCTTGTAGGCTTAAAGCAAAGGCTAAATCGGAATGCAGGTTACGCTCATGGAATTCATCAAAAATGATCAGTGCAACCTCATCAAGACTGGGATCGTCTTGTAACATGCGGGTGAGAATTCCCTCAGTCACGACTAATATTTGTGTGTGGGCGCTTTGTTGGCCTTCTTGGCGGATTTGATAACCTACCCGTTGTCCAAGAGGTTCACCAAGCTGATCGGCTAAGCGCTTGGCCGCGGACTTGGCTGCCAAACGGCGCGGTTCAAGCATGACGATCTTACGTTTACCTAGCCAATCAGCGTCCAGAAAAGCCAGTGGCACAGCCGTGGTTTTACCCGCGCCCGGCGCCGCTTCGAGAATGGCTTCATGGTGCTGATTTAACTGTGCTCGCAGCGCTGGAATGATAGAGTAAATGGGTAAAGCAGACGTCATGTGAATCCCCTGTAACGATGTGCCCATGATAGCGGCATTTGTTGCTTTTTTCAGTGCATGACGTAATGGAAAATGACATTGGACGGCTCGGGCAGTAGGGGTTTAAGACTTGGTTAATGGCTCATTAACAAAGTCATGGTAATGCTTCTGGTGGCCCAGACCGATCCAGCGAAAATCATAAAAAAGATAAGGACAGAGAAGCGCATGAGCGAGCTCGGTAAAAAGACCCTGTTGATCGTTGATGACGAGCCTGATATTCGTCACTTATTGTGCGACGCCTTAGCACAAAAAGGCTATCACGTGTTTGATGCGGAAAATGGCGTGAACATGTGGCGCTGTTTAGATGAGCAGTCCGTAGATCTCGTGCTGATGGATTTGTATCTACAAGAAGAAGACGGCTTACAGCTGGCTCGCGAAGTTCGTGAGCGTTTTGCCGATATGCCGATCATGATGTTGACCGGTAAAGGTGATGAGACAGATCGCATCTTAGGCTTAGAACTGGCGGCAGATGATTACATGATGAAGCCGTTTAATTTGCGTGAGCTCACCGCTCGTATTCATGCGCTGCTGCGCCGTAGTGCCCGCCAAGCGCCGACTCAGCCGATTAATACGGATCATGAGTGTCTGTTCTTTGGTAAATGGACCCTAGACCTGACATCACGTCAGTTGCGTGACCAGCAAGGAGAAGAAGTCATCCTGACGCTGGGCGAGTTCTCTCTACTCGAAACCTTGGCCACACGTCCTGATCGCGTCCTCAGTCGTGAGCAGATTATCGACTTAAGTCGCGGTTTAGAAACCGAAGTGTTCGATCGTACGGTGGACGTCTTGATATTGCGCCTACGCCGCAAACTGGAAACCAACCCCAAAGCACCGGAATTTATCAAAACCCAACGAGGTCTTGGCTATTTATTCCAAGGGCCGGTCGCTAAGAGCGTTAGCTAATGCGTCAAATCAGCATTCGCCAGAAAGCCTCCTTTGTGATTTTAGCCATCAGTGTGGTGGCGCTGTTTATGGTGGCGATCGGCTGGCAATCTATGCGTATTAGTGAAGCCTCGCTCTCTGAGTTTGAAGCGCAGACACTGCCGGAAATCAGCACCGCCTTGACCCTTGCGGAAAACGTAGCCCAGTTAGCGGCGGCTGCGCCCTATACCGCAGGCTCCGCCCGTCCCTTTCAATTACAAACCGAGTCTGAACGACTTAACCGTCGCATTACCGATTTACGCAGTGTGGCGGATAACCTCAAGGACACCGCCTTTCGTGCACAAGTTGAGCAACGCTTAGCGAGTTTGAACAGCACCTTGACGGAGTTGGTCGAACTGGTACATGAAGAGCTGTATATCCGTGAAGACAGCTTGGCTCAGCAGTTTGCTATTCGCCAGATTGTTCAGGACAGCTCGCAAAACAAAGTCGTGCATGAGCAGCAGGTATTGGTCTGGCTCTTAAGCTTGATCGAAAATTCAGGACAAGTTGCCGCTCAGATGGTGCAAGAGCTGAATATGCTCGATTCCTCGCCCGAGGTGAAAAGCATTGCCGAATCGCTCTTGCAAGCGCAACAGCGTCTCAATGAAATCCAACAGCGCAAAAGCTACCTGCTGATTTCTTTGCGGGCGAAGTCTGAACAACTCAGTGGTCAGGTGAGTGAATTCGTTGGTACCTTACAAAAACAAGTGTCGCGCCAGCGCCTTGAAGTGGGTCAAGTGGTGGCCAATGGTCAATTATGGCTGGCGGGCATTTCGTTGTTCTTAGTGATTGGCTTGAGTTTGTTATATCGCTCGAGCCGTCGTATGACCCGCGATCTAGAGTCGGTCACGCAAGATATGGAAGAGCTGTCTTTGGGGCAAGTGGATTCGCGCAACCCACAAGTACGCCGCAACGATGAAATCGGTACGCTTGCCAACGCCTTTGAGGTGTTCCGTCGCGATGCCATTCGCCGCTTGGAAGTGTCGGCGGAGCTGTCTGAGCAAAAGCGTCTGCTGGAAACCATCTTTGAGAATATGAACGATGGTCTGAGTGTGTTTTCTGACAAGGGCTTCCTCATTGCTTGGAACAAGGGTTATGAGGACTTGTTTGATATTCAGCCTAATCAACTTTATCACGGCATGCCGCTGGCCGAGGTGCAGAAGCTAATTACACAAAGCTCCCATAAGAATCTCAATATGGAGAACCAGTTGGTGCAGATGGATGAGATCAACGCCTCACGCCATTATCGTAGCCAGAGTTTTGAACGGCACTTTGACTCCGGCAAGATTATCGAATTTCGCTCCAAACCCATGCCTGATGGCGGCTTTGTCACCCTATATACGGATCTAACCGAACGTAAAAGTGTGGAAAGCCAGCTGCGCCAAGCGCAAAAAATGGAAGTACTGGGGCAGCTCACCGGCGGTGTGGCACACGACTTTAATAACTTGCTGGCGGCGATCATGGGTAATTTGCAAATGCTGTCTGACTCAGAGCCAAAAACGGAGGATCAAACGCGTTATGTGGAGCGCGCCCTAGCGGTGGCGGAAAAAAGCAGCAGCTTGGTGCATCGTTTGCTGGCCTTCAGCCGCCGCCAACAACTGTTTCCAGAACCGACCCACGTGGATGACTTGATTGAAGGCATGTTGGATCTAGTGGAGTACAGTGTCGGCAACCATATTCAAGTGGCGGTGGATTTGAATTGCCCCAATGAATACTGCCTGATTGATCCGTCTCAGCTCGAGAATGCGTTACTGAATCTATCGTTGAACAGTGCTGCCGCCATGACCCGCGGCGGCACCTTAAGCTTTTCCACCAAAGCCACCACCTTGCCGGATTCCGAGGTGGCGGGGATTCGTATTAAGGTGGAAGACACCGGCAGTGGTATTTCCGAAGAAGTGTTAGGACGTATCTTTGAGCCTTTCTTTACCACCAAGCCCGTGGGCAAAGGCAGTGGTTTGGGGTTGAGTATGATTTACGGCTTTGTGAAGCAAAGTGGCGGAGAGATTCGCGTCACCTCAGAAGAAGGCCTGTGGACCAAGGTGTGTTTATTCCTGCCCTTAATGGCGCCCCAAGATGTGCCGAATAAACCCTCCAAGCAGGAAAGCTTACCGAGCATCACAGTGCCAGAAGATGCCATGATTTGGTTGGTGGAAGACGATGCCGAAGTCTGCCGAGTGCTGCGCGAGCAGCTACAAAAGCTGGGGTGTACGGTACAGACCTTTGAACGTGCCGAGGATGTGCTGGATGCCCTCGAACGCTCCTTTTATCCGGACCTAATTATGAGTGATGTGAACCTAGCGGGCGAGGTTCATGGGGTGACATTAGCGCATACATTGCAACAAAACAGCGCTTGGACGGGGCAGGTTTTACTCATGTCAGGGCTTCCGGTGCAGGAATTAACAGAAAGTTACGGCTTAAATAAAAACGACGTTATTCTTTCTAAGCCTTTTACCATCAATGAGTTACAGCGTGTATTTCGTTTCTATTCGTGAATTATTACAAATATTTCACGCCTTCCTTAATTGCTGAAATTTTTCGTTAGTTTTCGTCGACCATATTTTCATGAGAAACAGCGGTGACTGACTGTTTCGACGGCATAAGCCGAGAATAAAAACAATATTGGAGTCGTTCTCATGAAATTTCACTACCGTAAACTTGCTTGTCTTGTTGCTGCCGGCGCTCTATCCACTGCTGCGATGGCGGAAACTCCTATCATAGGTCTGATCACTAAGACCAACACCAATCCATTCTTTGTCAAAATGAAAGAAGGCGCTCAGGCCAAAGCGGCAGAGCTTGGTGTGGAGTTGCGAACTTTTGCTGGCCGCTACGACGGCGATAATGAAACCCAAGTGCAAGCGGTGGAAAACCTGATTGCCTCAGGTGCGAAAGGTATTTTGATTACCCCAAGCGATACCGCGGGCATTGTGCCAACCATCCAAAAAGCCCGTGATGCTGGTTTGTTGGTCATTGCTCTGGATACCCCTCTATCACCTGCCAGTGCAGCAGATATGACGTTCGCCACAGATAACTTCAAAGCTGGTGAAATGATCGGTATGTGGGCCAAAGCGAAAATGGGTGACAAGGCCAAAGATGCGAAAATCGCACTGTTAGATTTGAGCACTAGCCAAATTACGGTAGACGTGGCGCGGAACCAAGGCTTCTTACAAGGCTTCGGTATTGATTTAAATAACCCAAATCAAATGGGCGATGAAACCGACTCACGCATTGTTGGCAACGATGTCACGCAAGGCTCGGAAGAGGGTGGTCGTCGTGCCATGGAAAACTTGCTACAAAAAGACCCAGGTGTGAACTTGGTGTACACCATCAACGAACCGGCCGCCGCAGGCGCTTATGAAGCACTGAAATCTTTCGGTATGGAAAAAGACGTGCTGATTGTTTCGGTCGATGGTGGTTGTCCAGGCGTTCGTAATATTCAAGATGGCGTAATTGGCGCCACCTCTATGCAATTCCCTCTCAAAATGGCCTCAGAAGGCGTTAGTGCGATCGTTGAGTTCGCCAAGTCTGGCACACGTCCGACGGCGTCTGATGGTCTCGATTTCTACGACACGGGCGTGCAGTTAATCACCGATGAGCCAGCTGATGGAGTGGATTCTGTGACCTCGAAAACTGGCCTAGCGATGTGTTGGGGCTAACGCACTCGTCGTTGCTGCTTTTATCGCTTTAGAGTGTTTTAGGCAAATCTGCCTGACCCCGCTGGCTGATGCCGCCAGCGGTGGTTTTTCTGCTTGGAGTTATTGTTATGAGTTCTGCTAACCCAAAACCGTCTGCACCGGTATTAGATCACGATAAGGTCGCTGATCAGGCTGGCAGTGGTAGTTATGTAGCGAATTTCGAAAGCAAAGATAGCTTGCTGACGCGCTTCCAGAAATTTCTTCATAAGTACCCGGTCGCAGCGCCAACCATAGTGCTGGTTCTAGCCATTATCGGCTTTAGCTTACTGGTTGGAGACCGCTTCTTACACCCATTCAACTTATCCCTTGTGCTACAACAGGTGACCATTATCGGCGTCATTGGCGTGGCGCAGACCTTGATCATTTTAACCGCTGGGATTGACTTGTCTGTCGGCGCCATCATGGTGCTAGCGTCTGTGGTCATGGGGCGCATGGCGATTGACCACGGCCTTGAGGCTTGGCTGGCGTTACTGATTGGTATTGGCGTCGGTGCCGTGGCGGGCCTGATTAACGGTACCTTGATTACCCGTTTCAAACTGCCGCCGTTTATCGCCACATTAGGTTCTTGGAACGTGTTCTTTGCCTTGAACCTTTGGTACTCCAAAAGTGAAACCATTCGTTCGCAAGAC
Organism: Marinomonas sp. HM11-D; assembly: GCF_057626615.1. NCBI lineage: Bacteria > Pseudomonadati > Pseudomonadota > Gammaproteobacteria > Oceanospirillales > Oceanospirillaceae > Marinomonas > Marinomonas sp. HM11-D. Next base: position 13,763 of record NZ_JBMMKT010000023.1, read on the forward strand.
ATTGCTAATAATGCGCCCTTGCTGCAGTGGTTAGGGGAAACCGTTTCCTTCTTTGGGGCGCGACTGACTTACGGTTCGTTGCTGATGTTGGCACTGTTCTTCGTCATCTGGTACGCCTTGAACTGGACTCCTTGGGGACGTCATGTGTATGCCACGGGGGACGATCCAGCAGCCGCTAAATTGGCGGGTATTCGTACAGATCGCATTCTGTTGTCTGTGTATGTATTAGCAGGTGTGGTTTGTGCTATCGGTGCTTGGGTCTTGATCGGTCGTATCGGTTCAGTGTCACCCCAAGCGGGCTACACCGCTAACCTCGATAGTATCACTGCGGTAGTGATTGGTGGCTGTAGTTTGTTTGGTGGGCGTGGCTCGATTTACGGCACCTTGGTCGGGGCGCTTGTGGTAGGGGTGTTCCGCAATGGTTTGGCGCTCGCTGGGGTCGATGTGCTTTGGCAAGAGTTTACCGTCGGTATTTTGATTATTGTCGCCGTTGGCGTAGACCAGTGGATTCGTAAGGGGACCGCATAATGACAGCACATTACGATCAACAACCAGTATTGCAAGCCCGTGGTTTGGTGAAACGCTATGGCAGTGTCACCGCGATCGATCACGCCGATTTAACCCTTTACCCAGGGGAAATCTTGGCGGTGATCGGCGATAACGGGGCCGGTAAGTCTTCCTTGATCAAAGCATTGTCTGGTGCCTTGGTGCCGGATGAAGGGGAAATCCTGCTAGACGGCAAACCTGTGCATTTCAGCTCGCCGATGCAAGCCCGTGAGCTGGGCATTGAGACCGTATATCAGAACTTAGCGGTATCGCCTGCTTTGAACATCGCCGATAACCTGTTCCTTGGTCGAGAACTGCGTAAGCCTGGTATCTTAGGTTCGGTTTTCCGTATGCTGGATAAGAAAGCGATGGAAGAGCGTGCCCAAGCCAAGATGAAAGAGCTTGGTTTGATGACTATCCAAAATATCTCTCAAGCGGTGGAGTCCCTATCTGGTGGTCAGCGTCAAGGTGTGGCGGTGGCGCGCTCGGCCTTATTTGGTAGCAAGGTGGTGATCATGGATGAGCCGACGGCGGCGCTGGGTGTGAAAGAATCCCGTCGTGTCCTGAATTTGATTAAAGAAGTGCGTGACCGTGGTCTGCCGATCATCTTGATTAGCCACAATATGCCGCACGTATTTGAGGTGGCGGATCGCATTCACGTGCACCGTCTAGGTCGATGTGCGGCGACCATTACGCCGCAATCTCATACCATGTCGGAAGCTGTGGCCATCATGACTGGGGCAATGGAAGTGGACTCTAGTACTCAGGCTGCGTAAAGTTGAGCGCTTGCGAGAAGTAGACCAGTAGACCGAGGTAACCATGACCGTGACAACCATAAAGCAGACTGTGAAGCGCCTTTGCCGAGTGCTTTCGCAAGGATGGTTTGCGAGCATCCTGTCTTGTGTCGTGGTCTCTTCTTCCGCGCTGGCAAACGACGCACTTGACCAGCCGCTGCGCTCAATCGGCATCAGCGTCGCTGACTTGGGTAACCCATTCTTTGTCGAGCTGGTGGATTCGGTCACCCGCCGAGCCAATGAGCTCAGCGATGGTCAGTCTGTGAATGTCATTGTCCGTTCCGATGCCTACGACTTGCGCCGCCAAGTGCTTCAGTTAGATGATTTTATTGAACAAAAAGTCGATCTCATCATCCTAACGGCGGCGGATGAATACAAAATTGCTCCCGTGGTCGCCAAAGCTCAGCGCGCAGGCATTAAAGTGATTGCGGTGGATGTCAACGCCCATGGCGCGGATGCCACCATTACTACGGATAATGTTCAAGCGGGAGTGGTTGCGTGCGAGCGATTGGCAAAGGAAATAGGCTACCAAGGCCAATTTGTTATCATTAATGGTGTGTCAGTCTCATCTGTACTGGAGCGCGTGGCAGGCTGTAAGTCTGCCATCAATCGTTATTCCAATATCACCTTACTCAGTGATCGTCTTAATGGCACCGGTAGTCAAGAAGGAGGCATGGAGGCGATGACCTATCTAATGGAAGAGTACGATCATCTTGATGCGGTGTTTGCCATCAATGATCCGACCGCTTACGGTGCTCTGATCGCGGCGCAACAAGCGGGTCGTGATGAATTTGTACTGGCCTCGGTAGATGGCTCTAACTTCGCCATTGATACCATTCAACAACCCAATCTTTGGATCGCCACTGCGGTGCAACGTCCACGTTTAATGGCAGAAAAAGCCGTCGAAATTGGCCTTGCTTTGCTGAAGGGCGAAGAAGTGCGTCAGCGTTTTATATTGATTCCGGCACAATTGGCGGAAAAGCATCACCTCGAAAAATAGCCACAATAACCGCGCATAAATAAAGTATTTCTACGCTCACCATTGGTGTTTTAGCTGATCCTCGCTACTCTAACGGCTTCATCGTCAAGGATCCGCTATGGACGCTTCGCACCTGTTTCAGCAAATTTTTAATACCGTATTTCCGCTGCTTATCATCGTCTTGATCGGCTTTTTCTACGCCCGTGTGCGACCCACCGATATGACGGTGGCGAACCGCATCAATATGAGTGTCTTTATTCCGGCCTTGATTTTCTCGGTCATGGCAGCGAAAGACTTTCAGATCCAAGCCTATCAGCCGTTAATCGCCGCCGCGGCGTTTGTGGTGATCGGCTCGGGCTTGGTCGCTTGGCCGATTGCCAAGCTTTTAGGTTACGAGTTCAAAACCTTTGTGCCGCCGATGATGTTTAACAACAGCGGTAACTTGGGCATTCCGCTGATGGTGTTGGCCTTTGGGGAATCGGCGTTGCCAATCGCAGTCGTGATGTTTTTAACCGAAAACCTGCTGCACTTTACCGTTGGCATGTACTTGCTTAACCCGAAAACTAACCTGTTGAATTTGCTGAAAATGCCGATGATCATCGCCACGGCATTAGGGGTGGTGTGGAGTCTTCAAGGCTGGCAGATGCCGCCATCGATTGGTACGGGGATCGATATGCTCGGACAGATCTCGATTCCCTTGATGCTGTTTGCCCTCGGTGTGCGCATGACGGATGTGGATTTTGGGCAGTGGCGCATCGGTGTGATCAGTGGTTTGGTTAGCCCGTTAAGTGGTGTGGTAGCAGCCTTTGTTTTCTATTGGCTATTTGGCTTAAACGAAGAATGGTTCGGCTATTTGGTGGTATTTGCCTGTTTGCCGCCAGCGGTCTTGAATTATATGGTCGCGGAGATTTTCCAGCAGGAACCGCAAAAGGTGGCATCCATGGTGCTGCTGGGTAACTTGATGTCACTGGTTTGTATTCCAGTGGCGCTGTATTTTGTTTTGTAATGGAGCACTCTATGTTGGTTCAAATTGGCTTGGTGGCGCTGTTAATCTTGGTGTATGCCATCGCCATGCGTTTAACGTCTTCTGCGATTCATTCCGTAGGGTTACGTAGCTCGTTGAATGATCTGCGGGTCAGCTTAATCTCAAAAATGGTTAACTTGGCGCTGACCGCGGTGTTTATCTTTTCCTTGTGTGTGGTACTAGGGGTTGGCTATGGCCAGCTCGCGGTGTTCTTTTCATCGGTGTTTGCCGTGGTCGGTGTGGCCTTGTTTGCACAATGGTCGATCCTTAGCAACATCACTGCCAGCTTAATCATCTTTTTTGGCTTTCCCTATCGTGTCGGTGATTGGATTAAAGTGGTGGATAAGGACGAAGAAATTTTGGGGCAAATCCATGAAATCTCGACGTTTCACGTGATCATCACGCGTTTAACTGGCGATACCGTGACCTACCCAAACAGCATGATGCTGCAAAAAGCCGTGATTCGTTTTCGTGATGAAGCGGAGGCAAAACGTCATTCGCAACTGTTGAAAGGCCTCACAGAAGATGACAGCAAGGTAACAAAAATAAGTAAAGATTGATCAAAATTTACACAGCTTTGGGAGGGTGTGGCATACTATGAGGCCTTGTCTCAATAATGTTCCGTAAGCTCGGTAGGAGAGTTCCATGAAATCCAAACCCGAAGCCCTGATCACTAAGCATCCCGGCCTCATCCACAGTGACGCATTAAAAGTGAAATCGCATGTGCAGCGCAACCAAGAAGATTGGGTGCTGCACACGCTGATGATTGAAGGTTACGATGTGCCGTTTCGCTTTAGACGCCAAGGGAAATACCATTCGCTGCGTGGCGCTCGTGTGAATCTGACCTATTACCCTGCTCAAGAGTCAGTGGCTGGGATTGAGATGGATATTATGAAAGTGGTGCGTGTGAAACGCAGCTAACATTTCAAATAAACTCTCTTACCACTTGGGAGAATATTCGTTTCATCATTGTCTGAGGCTACTCTTGCTCATGCTGAGCACTTTTCTTTAGGAGTAATATCAGGCAATGACTACGGCCATTTCCCAGTCTTGGTTGGGCACTATTAAGCGCATTGAGCGCAGCGCTTGGTTCCAAGGCTTCATTATCACCATCATTATTATCGCCGCACTTACCGTCGGCGCTAAGACCTACCCATTGCCTTACTCAGTTGAGTTAGCAATCAACTATCTAGATACGCTGATTACGGTGTTTTTCCTGGTTGAGATCTCGCTTCGCTTTGCCGCCTACGAGCGTAAAACAGAGTTCTTTAAAGATCCTTGGAATATCTTCGATACCGTGATCGTAGTGGGCAGTTTGATTCCGATTTCTAATACCGATATGGTGCTCGTCGCACGCTTGTTACGTGTTTTGCGAGTGCTGCGTTTGGTGTCGATTATTCCTGATCTACGCGTGTTGATTAATGCGCTGCTGAAAGCGATTCCCAAAATGGGCTATATCGCCCTGCTGATGTTTATCATCTTCTATATTTTTGCTGCAATGGGTTCGATCTTCTTTGAACGTATCAATGACACCCTATGGGGCGATATTGCCATCTCCATGCTGACCTTGTTCCGTATCGCCACGTTTGAAGATTGGACCGACGTAATGTATGAAACCATGGCGGTGTACCCGCTAAGCTGGATCTACTACGTGGTGTTTATTTTCTTAACCGCGTTTGTATTTCTTAACATGATGGTCGGTGTGGTGTTAGAAGTGATGAGCCGCGAAACCGCCGCCGAAGAACACCAGCATCAAGAAGATCACCATCAAGCTTTGGTCGATCAGATCTCGCAGCTGCAACAACAAGTACAGGCTCTGAGCGACAAGCTTGATCGTAAAGAGTAGCCTTTAATCGAGTGCCTTTTGGCGGCGGCGCAGGCGGCCGCCAAAAGTGTTAAGCATCAAGCCCAGTAACACGACTAAGATTCCGACCCATTGCTGATGACTGATGCTTTCGTCCAATACCAGCGCTGCCGAGGTGAGGCCTACGACAGGTACGCCTAATGACAAGGGTGCGACGGTGCCTGCGCTGTAGCGCGTCATCAGCAAACTCCATAAGCCATAGCCAGCTAGCGTAGCGACGACTGACAGATAGCCAAGAATGGCCAGCGTTGACCAATCAATCTCGATGATGTTCGACCACATCAGCTCTGGCCCATCAATAAAATACGACGCGATAAAGAAAGGGATCGCGGCTAACCAAGCGCTCCATACGATAAAACCTAAGTCCGATTGATAGCCTTTTTGGCTGATGGCTTTGGTGGCAATGTTACCGACCGCCCAACTTGACGCGGCTGCGAGCGTTAGGGCAAAGCCTAACACGGTCATATTGGTATCTTCCGCAGCGGCTCCAATAATGGCTAAACCACCACAGGCAATCGCGACCGCCAGCACTTGGTAAGGCCGGACGATTTCTTTGAGTAGTAACACTGAGAAGAGTAGGGTAAACACGGCTTGAGATTGCAGCACCAATGACGCAAGACCGGCTGGCATGCCAAAGATCATGCCACTGAACAGCAGCGCAAATTGGCCGAAATTCAACGACAATGCATACAGTAGACACCATTTTAATGGCGTCTTAGGTTTCGCAAAAAAGAAACTGCCGACCAATGCCAACACTAGAAAGCGTGTGCCGCCGAGCATCATAGGTGTCATGGCATCCAAGCCCCAGCGAATGACAACAAAGTTGAATCCCCATGCAAAAATGATGAAGAGTCCGAGCAACATATCTCTTGCCGTCATGAGCTGATTCCTTGTCTGTGGCGATAGATCACTTTAACGAGTTCGCTATCGAACAAACAAGGCATAATCGAGAACTTTAATTAATACCCGTTATTTCACTTCACATTCGATTTGACCATCCTTCACGCGTACGTGAAGTGTATCCCCTGATTGCACCTCACTTATTGAGCGTACGACATGCTTGTCTTTGCTGGCGATCGCATAGCCGCGGGATAAGATATTCAGAGGACTCACGAGGTTTAACTTATCTACCACGTTGGCAAAGCGATCTTGTTTGCGGCTCAAGGTTTGGCTTAGGGCATGGCGCAAGCGTTGTTGTAACGCCTCAATACGCTCTTCATGGTTTTGAATCTTTTTGCTTGGTGTGGCTTGCACTAAGCGTTGTTGCAAATGCTGGGTGCGCACTTGATTTTGTTGTACTTGGTTTAACAGTGCGGACCTCAAACGCTGTTTACTTTGATCCAAACGCTGTTGCTGTTGCTCGATGCGTTCTCTTGGGTGGCGAATGCGCTGGGTCAGGAAATCTAAACGCTGCTGATGCTGTTGCAGGGTTTGCTCAAAGCGGCGAGTAAACAGATGCTCAAAATGGGTAATTTGTTGCTTAAGGTTGCGCACATCTGGACTGAGTAATTCTGCCGCCGCTGTGGGTGTCGCGGCACGGACATCGGCGACAAAATCAGCGATAGTGAAGTCCACTTCATGACCGACTGCCGAGACAACGGGGGTCTTGGCATTGAAAATGGCGCGGGCCAGGGCTTCGTCGTTAAAGCTCCACAGGTCTTCCAACGAGCCGCCGCCACGTCCGACGATGATGGCATCAAAATGACCACTGATGTCGGCGCGTTCCAGTTGTTGGCGAATATTGGTGGCGGCACCTTCGCCCTGTACCAGAGTTGGTAAGATGGTCAATTCGGTCAGCGGGAAGCGGCGTTTAAAGGCGATCACCATATCGCGCACCGCAGCGCCTTTTGATGAGGTGATAATCGCCACGCGCTCTGGGCGAGTAGGCAATTCTTTTTTATGGGCGGGATCGAACAGGCCTTCCGCTTGCAGTTGATTCTTTAAGCGTTCAAACGCTGCTTGCAATGCGCCTTCACCGGCGGCTTCCATGGACTCGACCATCAGTTGGCAATCACCACGGGCACCGTAAAAAGTCACTCGAGCACGTAGGCGCACCAGGTCGCCATCTTTGGGGCGAAATTTGACTGCGGCGTTCTTGCCTTTGAACATGGCGCAGCGGATTTGCGCGCGATCGTCCTTAAGGGAAAAATACCAATGTCCGGAGGTCGGACGGGCCAAATTGGAGATTTCCCCTTCGACTAAAATCCACGGCAAACTGGCTTCGAGTAATTGTTGAATCTGGCGGTTCAATTCCGAGACGGTGAAAGTAGGTTCTGAACTGTGCAAAGTTGTAAATTTTTTCATCAATCTCACTTGGTTTTGATTTACCGATTCACAATGTTGGAGTAGAATTACTTGCCATCTTAAACCCAGTTGGCATTGGAAATTCCCTATTATGTTACGAATCGCACAAGAAGCTTTAACGTTTGACGACGTATTGCTTATCCCCGGCTATTCTGAAGTTCTTCCTAAAGATGTGAGCCTTAAAACTCGTATCACTAAGGACATCGAACTTAATATTCCTCTTGTTTCTTCTGCCATGGATACGGTGACAGAACACCGCATGGCGATCGCTTTGGCTCAAGAAGGTGGTATTGGCATTATCCACAAAAACCTGACGATTGAGCAACAAGCGGCTGAAGTTCGCCGTGTGAAAAAATTCGAAAGCGGTATTGTTCAAGACCCTGTGACGATCAACCCAACAGCGACTGTTCGCGAGTTGATGGAATTGACAGCGGCGCACAACATCTCTGGCGTACCCGTTGTAGAAGGCAAAGACCTTGTTGGTATCGTTACTAGCCGTGATGTTCGTTTCATCAAAGACTTCGACAAAACTGTTGCAGACATCATGACGCCAAAAGAGCGTCTAGTAACGGTTCTTGAAGGTGCATCAAGCGGTTCAATCCGCAAACTGCTTCACGAACACCGCATCGAAAAAGTACTAGTGGTGAACGATCAGTTCGAACTACGTGGTATGGTGACGGTAACTGACATCAACAAAGCACAGACTTTCCCGAACGCATGTAAAGACGAGCATGGCCGTCTACGTGTAGGCGCTGCGGTAGGTACGGGTGCTGATACTCCTGATCGCGTTAAAGCACTGGCTGATGCTGGCGTTGACGTAATCGTTGTGGACACGGCGCACGGTCACTCGAAAGGCGTTATCGACCGCGTACGTTGGGTAAAAGAAAACTTCCCTAAAGTACAAGTAATCGGCGGTAACATCGCGACTGCAGAAGCGGCGATCGCTCTAGCTGACGCTGGCGCTGACGGCGTTAAAGTAGGTATCGGTCCTGGCTCTATCTGTACTACTCGTATCATCGCAGGTGTTGGTGTGCCACAAATCAGTGCGGTAGCAAACGTAGCGGCTGCAATGAATGAGCGTGGCGTTCCTGTGATCGCTGACGGTGGTGTACGTTTCTCTGGTGACATCGCCAAAGCTCTAGCAGCGGGTGCAAGTGTGATCATGGTGGGCGGTCTACTTGCCGGTACTGACGAAGCTCCTGGTGAAGTGGTTCTGTTCCAAGGTCGTTCATTCAAAGCGTACCGTGGCATGGGCTCACTAGGTGCTATGTCTCAAGCACAAGGTTCTTCTGACCGTTACTTCCAAGACTCTAGCAACGTTGAGAAGCTGGTTCCAGAAGGTATCGAAGGTCGTGTACCATCGAAGGGCCCAATGGCTACCGTTGTTCACCAATTGATGGGTGGCGTTCGCTCTTCAATGGGTTACACTGGCTCACCTGATATCGAGACTATGCGTACGAAAACGCAATTCTCACAAATTACCGGCGCTGGTATGCGTGAAAGCCACGTGCATGACGTGACGATCACTAAAGAAGCTCCGAACTATCACGTTGGTTAAGCGCTGATAGAATAAAAACCAAGATGGGGCGTATTGCGCCCCATCTTCTTTTTTTTTTGATATAGCTCTTACTGGGTAGGAGCGAAGGACTAGCTAAAAATGTCGCAAGATATCCACGCTCATAAAATTCTTATTCTTGATTTTGGTTCTCAGTACACGCAGCTGATCGCTCGTCGTGTTCGTGAGATTGGTGTTTTCTGTGAAGTTCGTGCTTTTGACATGGAAGATCAGGAAATCCTAGATTTTGATCCGAAAGGTATCATCCTAGCGGGTGGTCCTGAGTCTGTAACGGAAGAAGGATCTCCACGCGCTCCAGAAGCTGTGTTCACGCTAGGTGTACCAGTTCTAGGTATTTGTTACGGCATGCAAACCATGGCGGAACAGATGGGCGGTAAAGTTCAAGGATCTGATATTCGTGAATTTGGTTACGCGCAAATCCGCTCACATGGCAACTACTCTCTGCTAGATGGTATCGAAGACCACGTAGCGAACAACGGTGTTGCTCTACTAGATGTGTGGATGAGCCACGGCGACAAAGTAGTGGATATGCCAGAAGGCTTCGCATTGATGGCGTCTACTGAAAGCTGTCCAATCGCAGCCATGGCTAACGAAGCGAAGAAATTCTACGGTGTTCAATTCCACCCAGAAGTGACACACACGAAGCAAGGTGGCCGCATGCTGTCTCGTTTCATCGTGGATATCTGTGGTTGTGAAACCCTATGGACGCCAGCTAACATTGCTCAAGACGCGATTGAGCGTATGAAAGAGCAAGTTGGCGATAAGAAAGTTCTACTAGCCCTTTCTGGTGGTGTGGATTCTTCTGTTGTAGCGGCGCTACTGCACAAAGCAATCGGTCCACAGCTAACCTGTGTATTCGTTGATAACGGCCTACTTCGTCTAAACGAAGGCGATCAAGTAATGGCGATGTTCAAAGAGAACATGGGTGTTAACGTTATCCGTGTCGATGCTGAAGACCTATTCCTAGGTAAACTAGGTGGCGAAGCAGATCCAGAGAAGAAACGTAAGATCATCGGTAATACTTTCATCGAAGTATTCGACGAAGAAGCAGCGAAACTGACGGAAGTAGAATTCCTTGCTCAAGGTACTATCTACCCAGACGTAATCGAATCGGCTGCCTCTAAAACAGGCAAAGCGCACGTCATCAAGTCTCACCACAACGTGGGCGGTCTACCAGAAGACATGAAAATGCAACTGGTTGAGCCACTACGTGAACTGTTCAAAGACGAAGTGCGTAAACTGGGTCTAGAGCTAGGTCTACCATACGACATGGTGTACCGTCACCCATTCCCAGGACCAGGTTTAGGTGTACGTATCCTTGGTGAAGTGAAGAAAGACTACGCAGACATTCTACGTCGCGCAGACGCTATCTTCATCGAAGAGCTACGCAACGCTGGCTGGTACGAAAAAACAAGCCAAGCCTTCGCTGTGTTCCTACCAGTTAAATCTGTAGGCGTAGTAGGCGATGGCCGTCGTTACGAATACGTAGTTGCACTACGTGCCGTAGAAACCATCGACTTCATGACCGCACGTTGGGCGCACCTACCATACGAGCTACTAGAGAAAGTGTCTGGTCGTATCATCAACGAAATCGAACACATTTCTCGCGTGACTTACGACGTATCGTCTAAGCCACCAGCGACCATCGAGTGGGAATAACCGTTATCGGTTAAGCGGATGCTTTGAAAAAGGCGGTGTAGAGAAATCTACACCGCCTTTTTTGTGTCTTCGACTTTTATGGCAGGAGGTCTTTAGTCACACAAATATTGTGCTTGCTGTGTGCTAATATTAGGTAATCTTAATGTAGAAAAGTCGGCGCTGTTTGCTTTCTTAAGGTGCCGTTAATTTCAAGGTGGTTTCTTACATTAAAGGTGAATGATAAAAACTATCCGCTACCTGAGGAGATCGATTATGTCAGACGAATTTGAAGAGCTTGAAGCAGAATACGAAGAACATGAATCTGAAGAACATGAATCTGAAGACGAGTCCGATGACGATTCGTATGATGACTCATATGAATCAGAGCACGAGTCAGATGATTCTTATGACGACTCAGATCATGACTCTGAGGATAGTCACCACGATATGGATGATGAAAACGAGGGTGGCTATAGTATTGTCTTTGATGAATTGGGTAACTTTGTTGCGCTTTATGAATACGATGACGACGGATCGTTAGAGAATGAAACCGAGGATGACTCCACTTACGTTTTTATTGATGGCCTGCTGTACGAAACGGAAGTGGAAGACTATGGTGTCGAGATTAGTATCTACTCGGATACGGATAACGATGGGGTTTACGAGAAGATTTCTAGCGAATATTCGTTAAATGAAGGTGCAACAGGATCCGACTTTGTCCTAACGGGATCGCTAGGCGTGCTGGGTTCTGATAACGATGATTGGATTTTGATGTCTGATTTCGTTGAGAGTGAAGGCGGCAGTGGCGCAGACTCCTTTATTATGCGCGATTTAACCGAGTCAAAGATCAAAGACTTTAATGTTGAAGAAGGCGATAAGATTGTCTTCGATACCGGCTTTGGCCTAAGTGATGTGGATGAGTTGGCGCAATATGTATCGGATCTTGCTTATGACTCAGCAACGCAAACACTGACAGTGGACTTCAATGGTTTGGCGTCCTTAGAAATTGTCGGCATTGCGGACTTTCAAATCTCTTGGAATATCGTGGATGTGTTAAGCTAACATCATTGGTAATCTAACAGCTGATTTGTAACGGCTCTCAACTTATGAGGGCCGTTTTTGTATCTGGAGTGTTTATGCAATTTCCTGAGTTGATCGAAGGTCGTTTAATCAAACGTTATAAGCGCTTCCTTGCGGACATTGAGTTATCAAATGGCGAGGTGATTACGGCCCATTGTCCAAACACTGGATCGATGCGACGTTGTCAGCAAGACAACGCGCGTGTATGGGTGTCAAAAAGCGATAGTCCGAAACGAAAGCTAGCTTACACCTGGGAAATCGTCGAGGTCGATCAGCAGTATCTTGCTTGTATCAATACTGGTTTGCCTAACAAGATCGTAGGTGAAGCGCTTGAGCAGGGGAAGATTGCCGAGTTAGTTGGATATGCGCACAAAAAAGCTGAAGTGAAATACGGTACGGGGAGCCGCATAGACTGGCTGTTAAGTGATGAGGCTAAGCCGCAGTGCTATGTGGAAGTGAAGAACGTCACCTTGCTAGAAGAGGATGATCAAGGCTATTTCCCCGATGCAGTCACTGATCGTGGTCGTAAGCATCTTTATGAATTAGCAGAGATGGTGGCGCAAGGTCATCGCGCTGTATTAATGTTTTGTGTGTCTCATACAGGCATTCAATCCGTTAAGCCAGCTGAGCATATTGATCCTAAATACACGGCAGCGATTAAAGAGGTGGTGCAGCAGGGTGTTGAGGTGTTGGCTTATCAAACCGACATCACTGCGCAAAGTATTACGATCGTGCGTAAGCTATCAGTGGATCTTAGCTAGAGTTTTGATTTCTCATGTTCTCTCCCCTTAGTAAGGAGAGTAGCCTTCACAGAAGTTAGTTTTAAATAGGGCTGTCTATTTATTGATCGGTAAATGCTTGATTGCGATCAATAAATGATCAATCCTGGGCTTTTTTCTAAATAATTCGATCTTTTTTAAAATTATTTCAAAAAGTGCTTGCGCTGAAAATTCTGATGCGTATTATACGCCTCCACTGACACGGCAGACCACCACGGACTGCACAGCGAACTGGAAACGGAACGCTATGATGTCAACGCTCTTTAAAATAGATAATCAGATAATTTGTGTGGGCGCTTGCTGGAGACTTCTCAAAAAAACTTTGAAGTCTTAAACAAGTGACCATGTCAATTCGCTTTA
>NZ_JBMMKT010000024.1:0-25034 GCF_057626615.1 Marinomonas sp. HM11-D
CTGTAAAGATCATCAGATAGTGTCGAACCATATCGGCGTAGAAGGGATCTGACCCCTGCACATCCAAAACTCCCCCACAGAACCCCAATCTCAACCCCGCCCCAAAAACCTGCTAAACTGCCTCCCTCCCCAAATCAGGAATCCCCAATGAACCAACCTAATAACCCATTGCACGGTCTGTCATTAGAAAAGGTGCTAACGCGCTTAGTCGAGCACTACGGCTGGAATGGTCTTTACGATCGCATTCGCGTGAACTGTTTTGCCAGCGACCCTTCGATCAAGTCGGCTTTGAAGTTTTTGCGTAAGACTCAGTGGGCCAGAGATAAGGTGGAAGCGCTGTATATTGAAACCTTTAGTAGCTAACACGTATCTAGCAGAAAAGGGGTCAGATCCCTTATTCGTAGCGATTCGCTGATAGTGGCCAAGAATTCCGGTGTAGAAGGGATCTGACCCCTTAGACTATGATAGTCACCAGCATATCGACGTAGAAGGGATCTGACCCCTGATAAGCTCACCCCTCGGCCAGTTGCATTTTGGCAATACGCTCGGTCATGGCGTAGATATTCTTCAAAATATGCCCCCATTCCATTTCATAGCGGAACACGCGCAGACGGTTAGGTTGGTCATCGGACAAATGCAGCGCCTGATGGGCGAGCACCGCATCGAGCAGGGTGTACAGTTCTTGTTTCGCTTCCACTGCTCGACGCGCTAGCTCTGGGTCATTACGACGAATACCATTAACACAGTCTAATAAGAGTCCATTGACCATGCTTTGAATGGTGTCCAAGGTCTGGCGCATGGTGGCACTCACTGTAAGTTGGTCATTGAGCGCTTTATTGGATAAGGGCAACAGGCCATGGATGATCAAGTCGGCGATGTTTTCCAAGTGATCGGTCATGCCGACCAAGGTGATCTGCTTTGTACTTTGCTCCGCTGATAGCGGGCCGCGGCGCAGTTTTCCTAAATGGACCAAGATGGCGACGTGTAGCTGATCCACTTCTTCTTCGATGGCTTCAATATCTCTAAAGGTGGCACGAACTTGAGCCAGTTGTGCTGGTGTTTTGGCGTTGGGTGCCAACGGCGGCAGCTGGGATAGCATGCGACAGACACGGCGGCCAAGGCGCGCCACTTCTAATTGGGTTTGTTCAAGGGCAATGTCTGGGGTCGCCAGAAAATCGTCATTGATATATTGAGGCGTGATGGGCGTTGCGGCTTTTTTGTCGCTTGGTTCCGGCGGGATCAATTTGCGCACGGCCCAGACAAACGCCCCAGCAAATGGCAACATAATCACTGTGTTGAGTACGTTAAACAGGGTGTTAGCGTTGGCAATTTGACGCGGGATTTCTGCGGCGAGACGCTCAATGCCGTCAAGCTCTGGGTGTGTTGGAGAAATGGCAATGCTTCCTTGTCCTAAATAGCTAATCAGCGGCAACCAGATAATCACCCCGATCACGTTAAACAACACGTGTACGGTTGAGGTTTGCAGCGCCTCACGGCCTTTACCAATAGAGGCCAAGATCGCTGTCACGCAGGTACCGATATTGGCGCCCATAGCGAGAGCAATACCGGTTTCCAACGGAATAAAACCTTGAGCAGCCATCACAATCACAATCCCCGTGGTGGCGGAGGACGATTGCACCAGAGCAGTAAAGAGGGCGGATATCAGGATAGCTAACAAGGCATTGTCCATATGAGCCATCAGATTGATAAAAGGCTCATAACTGCGCAGCGGTGCCATGGCGTCACTCATCAGATTCATGCCAAGGAAGATTAAGCCAAGGCCAAAAATCATATTGCCGTATTGTTTTACGCTTTCTTTTTTCGAGGCAAAAAACATCATAAAGCCCACCCCGACCATGCCAAGGGCCGCTTGGGTGACTTTAAAGGCGATGATCTGCGCGGTCACCGTGGTACCAATATTGGCGCCCATGATGACGCCAATGGCTTGCGGCAAGGTCATTAAACCCGCGGAAATAAAGCCGACCACCAGTACTGTGGTAACAGAAGAGGATTGAATCACGGCGGTCAGTCCAGCGCCGCTGAGCATGCCGCTGAAGCGGTTGGTGGTGAGTTTCGCTAATAGGTTTTTGACCTTGGTGCCGGCCACTCGTTTTAGGGCATCGGACATGGTTTCCATACCGAATAAGAAGATCGCCAGGCCACCTAACAGCCCTACCGACATGGAAACAAAAGCAATCTCATCACTGGCATCGGCTGCCAATAAGGGAAGCGAGAGCAGCAGTAACGCTGGTAAGACGAGCCAGTGCGGGCGTCGGAATCCTTGAAGCATAGAAGTGTCCGTTTGTGTTTTTAGTTAAGTGGGCTATTAGTAAAAGCGCTTAAGAATAATCACAAAATGACAGTTTGGAAATGACGTAAGTTAGGACAAAAAATCGGAAGTATAAAATAAGCCACCTAGTTAATAGTCACTGGTTGCTCTCGACTAAGCTGAGTGGTTGCAGTCAGAATAACAGGCATAAAAAAACGCAGAGCTGTATAACAGATCTGCGTTTTGGAGATCACTTTAACGCGATCGTAAGTGAGTGCAGTTAACTTAGTTTGCTGTAAAAGCACCGTCTACTGCGATGGCTGCGCCTACGACAAAGCTTGCGCCTTCGCTTGAGAGCCACATGACCGCTTGAGCGATTTCGTCAGCGGTACCAAGACGACCAATGGCTTGCAGTTTCATGAATTCGTCCATGGCTTCTTTTTGCTCTTCCAGCATTTTCGATACCATTGGTGTATTGATGGTGCCAGGGCAGACGGCATTAACGCGAATACCTTGTGCGGCATAGTCCATTGCAGCGCTTTTGGTTAAGCCTAGTACACCGTGTTTTGAGCCATAGTAAATACCCAGTGCTTTACCGCCGACTAATCCGCCAACGGATGCACAGTTTACGATGGAGCCACTGCCTTGCTTACGCATCTGTGCTAGCTCGTGACGCATGCAAGACCAAACACCATCTAGATTTACTCCCATGACGCGGCGGTAATCTTCTGGCTGTTGATCAGCCATCTCTGCTGGTGGTGGCTGAATGCCAGCATTGTTGTAAGCCATATCTAGCTTGCCATATTTGGCGACTGTTGCGGCAACCATTTCTGCAACTTGGTCATCTTTAGCGACGTCACACACAAAAGGGTAAGCTTCGTAGCCTGCCGCTTGGATATCTGCCGCCAGCTTAAGCAGTGCTGGTTCGTTAATGTCTGATACGACAACGGCAGCGCCGGCTTTTGCATAAGCCCATGCCGATGCTTCACCCATACCAGAGCTTGCTCCCGTTACCAGTGCTACTTTGCCGCTAAAATCATAACTCACGTTTATGGGTTATCTCCTCATCTTATGGACTCTATGGAAGGATTACTTGGTTCCACATTTATTGTTGAGCAGCATTGTAGTCAGAGATAATTATTTAATGTAGTTTCATAAACTGCATTCAGTATTTCGAAATTTATAACAATGAGTAAGCATTATCTTGATGATTTATCCGTCTTTGTTCTGGTGGGCAAAGAGGGTAACTTTACCCGCGCGGCAGCGAAACTAGGGGTATCTACGTCTTCGGTCAGTAACACTATACGTGCTTTAGAGCAGCGCTTGGGCGTGCGTTTATTGACTCGTACGACGCGGAGCGTGACGCGAACCGAAGCGGGTGAAAGGCTGATGCAGTCGGTCGCTCCGTTATTGGATAAGATCGATCATGAAGTATCAGTGGTTGGCGAGTTGCGCGACAAACCGTCTGGGACCGTGCGTATTACTTCGGATGAGCTGGCGGCTAAGGAAGTGTTGTGGCCGAAGCTGTTTCCAGTTACTCAAGCTTATCCAGATATTACCCTTGAGATTGTGATCGACTATGGTTTAAAGGATATTGTTGCGGAACGTTTCGACGCGGGAGTGCGCACGGGAGGCATTATCGATGCGGATATGATTGCTATGCCAATCGGCCCAAAAATGCGCATGGTCACGGTCGCATCGCCAAGTTATATCGCAGCGCATGGCGCGCCTAAGCATCCGGATGAGTTAATGAAGCACCGCTGCATTAACTTGCGTCTTGCGACTCATGGTGGGCTTTATCCTTGGGAGTTTACTGAAGATGGGCAAGATTTCCATGTACGCGTCAAAGGACCATTGATTTTTAACAGTGTCTATCAAATCTTAGACGCGGCGTTAGCAGGCGCCGGTTACGCACAACTACCGGATAATCAGATTGAGCCGTATCTTAAGAACGGGGCGCTCGTTGAAGTCCTCAAAGAGTGGTCAGAACCATTTGAAGGATTTCATCTGTATTACCCTAGCCGTCATCAACCGACGGCGGCTTTTCGTAAGATTATTGAAGCCTTGCGACTATAAACGCTGGCGTCAGAGGAAATGAGATTTTCCTCTGACGCTCCTTCAAAACTCACTTGTCTTATCGAGCCAGTTCAACTGGTTCGTACTCGAAAGTCCCTTCTTCCGATGGAGCAGAGATGCTCGCTACCTCGGCACGTTTTTTCAGCATGATGTAACCAAAGCAGCTGAAGTACAGACCGATCACCAGTGCGCCAACCCACTCGATTTTTAGGAAGTCGAGCTGGAACAGCAGCGTTAGGCCGCACATCACCACCAAGTTACCGACTAGGTAAGGTACCAAGCCAAAGCGCTCCACGGTTAGGTTAAGGTTGTCGGTGTACAGGCGAATTAGTGAGTCCAATGAGTTCACTACCATCAGAATGCCGACGATGATCATTAAGCCATTGACGAAACCTGCGATCTGCAAACCTTCAACATGGTAGTGGTACAGGATAGTGAACCACACGCCGATGGCGATTGATGGGAATACCACCATGGCTAGTAGTAGTTGCCAAGTACGGATGCCACTGACAAAACGTGCTGTAAACTGGCCGATCATGATGCTCCAAGAGAACCACCAGAATAGGTAGAAGGCATGGTAGTCATTCAAAGGCAGCATAAAGTGGTAGATGTTGGTGAAGTACTCGCCGATTAGACCCGCATTATTAACAAAGTCTGCTGGGCTACCGTTGTCCATCATATAAGCGCGGAACCACATAACGCCGATCAAGGCGATAAATAACACGCTTGAGCCAAGGCTTAGCAGGCGTAGCAGTTTCATACTGCTGCTTGAGTAGACCGCTAGAGCAATCGATGCTAAGACGATCAAGTAGAAGGCTGGTACCACTGATTCGCCATCACCAATTTGTGGTAGATACCAAGGTAGGTTGATCAGTAGTAGGCAAGCGGTAAAGGCACAGGTGCCGATGATAACGATATTGTTGATCAGTTTGACCAAAGGGATTTCAAAGAATTTAACGCGTGGTTCGATGATGCAGAAGTAGAAACAGGTGAGGAAGTAGAAGCCCCAGATTAAGAATGCCCAGTAGCCAAATTCGATCGCGAGGGGATTGGCAAAACTGTATTCAGGGCTCTCGACTAAGTTAGCGTAGCTACCAAACTCGGTCAGTGGAAACATGATCAAACCAACATCTAAGCCAGAGGTGAACAGTATCGCGATAAAGGTCAGGGTACTGACTGGGGTGACCCCGACGCATTTCACATTCCACCACTTAAACAAAATCACTGCGATGGCAATGAACGAGAAAATCAGGCCGGACGATAACAGGATATTCATAGCGCCACCCCTTGCTTGATGTGTTCAGCGCGTTGTGCGTGTCTTTCACTTTCCGTCAATCGGTTGGCTGCTAAACAACTGACAACAGTAATGCGTTCATAAGGTATGGTTTGCATCGAATGTCTCCTGGTGTGTTCCTGACTTAAAATGGTGCATTTAAGTTCTGCATTGCAGCTCTGAATTCAAACTAACAAGGTCGGAAATCCACGCTTGTTGCTCGCAATCCTATGCACGTCTTTAGGTCTTCTTTTTGTGATATTTATTTTTAATTAAACGTTTAATTAAGAAAAACCCTAAAAGAACTGTGGAAATATTTCAATAATATTAAGGAGAGTAGGTTGCACAGTATGACCACGGGGATTGGCTGTGCGAGGGCGATTAAAGTTGCTGTAGCACGCCTGAAAAATTGCTTCCATAGAGAGCTTGATCGCGCTGGTGAAAGTAGGAGGTTCTGCGCGTAAATAAATATTTTTTATCGCTTTTTTAGCAAAGTTAGCGTCTAAAGAGGAATCTAGAAGTACGTCTTAAATCCGTCGCTTTGACGCACAGGGGGAGGATCAAAACACGAGCTTGAGCTCGGTCATGGTTAGGTTGATTTTTATTTGAGGTGTCGCTTATGGATAATTGAATGGTCGCTTTATGTCTTGTTTTACGGTCCTTTTCGCGATTTTTTGCGCCTACATCTTTCTATAGCAAGGGGGATTTAGTGGTCTCTTGCAGTGTTAAGGCGTCCTAAACGACGTTCGCAATGAATGGATTTTGTCCTAAAATAGCTCGAAAATGTGCACTGCGACATAACTTACAAAACCCATAAAAACGCTCTAAACCTTTCCTATTTACCAAAGATTTTCTGTGATCTGACGCAGTGATAATTTAGCGCTGTTTTAGGGCAGGCAACACTAAATTGGTGCAAACCTTAAGGTGCTATCTGGCCTAAGTCCCCATTATTTGTTCGCGTTGGATGCGGGCTTTTCTCGCGGCTGTCTCCCTCGCAGACTCACAATCACAGAGCCAATCACTATGACGAAAATTAAACTGGCATTACTTACTGTCGTGGTAAGTGTTGCTAACGTGCTGACGCCAGCACAAGCCAAAGACGAACAAGTAGATGTCCTACTGATCGGCGGCGGCATCATGAGCGCGACCCTAGGTACCTATCTACAAGAGCTAGAGCCAAACTGGTCGATGACCATGGTGGAGCGTCTGGACGGTGTTGCAAAAGAAAGCTCGAATGGCTGGAATAACGCTGGTACCGGTCACTCTGCATTGATGGAGCTGAACTACACACCGGAAATGCCGGATGGCAGCATCAACGTAGAAAAAGCAGTTAAAGTAAACGAAGCGTTCCAAATTAGCCGCCAGTTCTGGGCTTACCAAGTGAACAATGACGTGATGCATGATCCAGAATCCTTCATCCGTACTGTGAATCACATGAGCTTTGTGTGGGGCGATAAGAACGTCAACTTCCTACGTAAGCGTTACGCGGAACTGCAAAAGAACACCTTGTTCCAAAGCATGGATTACAGTGAAGACCCAGCGCAAATCGCTGAATGGGCGCCTCTGTTGATCGAAGGTCGTGACCCAAGCCAGCCAGTGGCGGCAACGCACTCAGTGCTAGGTACGGACGTGAACTACGGTGAGATCACGCGTCAGCTAGTGTCTAACCTAACCACAAAAGATAACTTTGAATTGCAATTGAACAGCGAAGTCCGTGCGCTTAAGCAAAACGCTGATAAGAGCTGGACAGTGACGGTGGCTGACCTAGCTAACGGTGAAAAAGAGCATACCATCGATGCTAAGTTTGTCTTTATCGGTGCTGGTGGTGCGTCGCTGAAACTGCTGCAAGCATCAGGCATTCCTGAGGGCGATGTCTACGGTGGTTTCCCAGTGGGCGGTCAGTTCCTAATCACGGAGAACCCAGATGTAGTGAAACAGCACGTCAACAAGTCTTACGGCCAAGCAGAAGTGGGTGCGCCACCGATGTCGGTACCGCACTTGGATGCACGTCGTATCGACGGTAAAGAAGTACTGCTATTTGGTCCATTTGCTACCTTCTCAACCAAGTTCCTTAAAAACGGTTCCCTATGGGATCTACTAGGCGCAACCACGACTGATAACGTAGTGCCTATGATGGAAGTAGGTCTAGATAACTTCAACTTGGTTCAGTACCTCATTCAACAAGTGATGTTGACCGATGACGATCGCTTCGCAGAGTTGCAAAAATACTACCCAACAGCGAAGAAAGAAGACTGGAAACTGTGGACCGCTGGTCAACGTGTTCAGATCATCAAGAACGATCCTGAAAAAGGCGGCCGTCTTCAGTTCGGTACTGAAGTGGTGTCTTCCGCTGACTCAAGCCTAGCGGCGCTATTGGGCGCGTCACCAGGTGCGTCAACAGCGGCACCCATCATGTTAAACGTGATGGAAAAAGTCTTTGCGGACAAGGTTGCTGGTGAGTGGAATGCTAAGTTAAAAGAGATCATTCCGTCCTATGGTACTAAGCTAAACGGCAACGTTGAAGCAACGCACCAAGAGCTGACTTACACCAGTGAGACCTTGAAACTGCATCTGCCACAGGCACCGAAAACCGAAGCGCCAGCGGGTGATGAATCAGTAACCCTGCCTGAACAAGAAGACATCGCCAGCATCGAACTTTAAGCGTTACTAGAACTTCACACGAAAAAACGAAAGCCCCGCTCAGTGAAAACTGAGCGGGGCTTTTTTGTGGATCAACTAAGCAACAAAAAAGCCCTGACTCATTGAGTCAGGGCTTTTTGATTTAGCTCGCGCTGTTCTAAGTAGACTTAGATTAGGCTACTGGCGTGATCGCGATGTCGCCGCCTTTAACGCTCAAGTCTTGGCTTGGTGGCGCGAAAGACGTTAGGTTGATACCTGCAACAGCTTCTTTGTACTCTTCTAGAGTAGGGAAGCGGCCAAGGATACAAGCTAGCACTACCATAGGTGTTGAACCTAGTAGAGATTCACCTTTCTTCTCAGCAGTGTCTTCTACGACACGGCCTTGGAATAGACGAGTAGAAGTCGCTAGTACAGTGTCACCAGGAGCAGCTTTCTCTTGGTTACCCATACATAGGTTACATCCTGGACGCTCTAGGTACATGATGTTTTCGTACTTAGTACGCGCCGCTTGTTTAGGGTTCGCATCATCGAATTCGAAGCCAGCGTATTTCTCTAGCAATGCCCAGTCGCCTTCAGCTTTCAGCTCATCAACGATGTTGTACGTTGGTGGCGCAACCACTAGTGGTGCTTTGAAAGTGATCGGACCTTTTTGCTCTAGGTTACGTAGCATTGCAGCGATGATTTGCATGTCACCTTTGTGAACCATACAAGAACCTACGAAGCCTAGGTCAACTGGACGACCATCGTAGTAAGACGCTGGACGGATGACGTCGTGCGTGTAACGCTTAGATACGTCTTCGTTGTTAACGTCTGGGTCAGCAATCATTGGCTCATCGATGGCGTCTAGGTCAACAACCACTTCTGCGTAGTACTTAGCGTTGTCATCTGGAGCAAGCGCTGGTGCTTCGCCAGATTTCACTTCGGCGATACGCTTGTCAGCAAGATCGATTAGACCTTGAAGCATTTTCGCTTCGTTATCCATGCCTTTGTTGATCATGATCTGGATGCGAGACTTAGCAAGCTCTAGAGACGCGATCAAGGTTTCATCAGTCGAGATACAGATAGAAGCTTTCGCTTTCATTTCTGCTGTCCAGTCTGTGAAGGTGAAGGCTTGGTCAGCAAGTAGTGTACCGATTTGTACTTCGATAACACGGCCTTGGAATACGTTTTCGCCTTGGAACTGCTTCAACATCTGCGCTTGTGTCGCGTGTACGATGTCACGGAAGTCCATATGTGGCTTCATTTGGCCTTTGAAGGTTACTTTAACCGATTCAGGGATTGGCATTTCTGCTTCACCTGTTGCTAGAGCAACGGCAACCGTACCAGAGTCAGCACCGAACGCTACACCCTTAGACATACGAGTGTGAGAGTCACCACCGATGATGATCGCACGATCGTCAACTGTGATGTCGTTCAATACTTTGTGGATTACGTCAGTCATTGGCGCATAAACACCTTTAGGATCACGAGCTGTGATAACACCAAAGTTGTTCATGAAAGACATTAGCTTAGGAATGTTCGCCTGAGCTTTTTTGTCCCATACAGACGCTGTGTGACAGCCAGACTGGTAAGCACCGTCAACGCTGGTTGCGATAACAGAAGCCGCCATTGACTCAAGTTCTTGGCAAGTCATTGGACCAGTGGTGTCTTGAGAACCAACGATGTTAACTTTTACGCGAACGTCAGAACCTGTGTGCAGAGGCGTTTTAGACTTAACGCCTACCGCGTTACGGTTAAAGATTTTCTCTACTGCAGTTAGGCCTTGGCCTTCGATAGAGATCTCTTTGTTTTGTGCGTAAACAGCAGGCGCTTCGATGCCTAATGTTTCAGCCGCGAACGTTTGTAGTTTCTTACCGAAGGTTACCGCGTAAGAACCACCCGCTTTCATGAATTCCACTTTTTGTGGTGTGAAAGCAGAAGATACGTCAACAAGCTCTTGGTCACCGTTGTAAAGCTTCTTAGCTTTAGTATCGATAGTCAGAACTGTACCTGTGGCAACAGAGTACGCTTCTTCTAGAACTGGATCGCCGTTTTCGTCACGAACCACGTTACCGTTTGCGTCAGTTTTCTTAACCCAGTTTTTCAGGTCAAGACCGATACCGCCCGTTACGCCAACCGTTGTTAGGAAGATCGGAGCGATACCATTGGTACCTGCAACCACTGGACGGTTGTTAACGAATGGGATGTATGGAGAAGTTTTTTCACCGGCCCAAAGTGCAACGTTGTTAACACCAGACATACGTGAAGAACCTACACCCATTGTGCCTTTCTCAGCGATTAGCATCACTTTAGCGTTCGGGTGTTTTTTGCCTAGCTCAACGATGTCTTTTTGAGCTTCTGGGCTGATCATGCATAGGCCGTGTAGTTCACGGTCAGCACGAGAGTGTGACTGGTTACCAGGAGATAGCAAGTCAGTAGAGATGTCACCCTCTGCTGCAACGTAAGTAACTACGTCGATTTTCTCTGGAATGTCAGCCAGTTTAGTGAAAAATTCTGCTTTCGCGTAGCTTTCTAGAACGTCTTTTGCAATGGCGTTGCCAGCTTTGTAAGCAGCAGATAGACGGTCGTAGTCAGCGTCGTATAGGAATACTTGAGACTTAAGTACTTCACCTGCCGCCGCCGCTTGCGCGTGCTCAGATAGGGCAACGTCTAGTAGTGCCGCTACAGATGGGCCACCTTTCATGTGCGAAAGTTGCTCTAGAGCGAACTCTGGAGAAATCTCTGCAACCACTTCGTTGCCAAGCACGATGTCTTTTAGGAAAGCTGATTTTACAACGGCTGCTGGTGTTGTACCTGGCAGAGTGTTGTAGATGAAGAAGTTCAAAGAATCTGCACGGTGTTCGTTCGCTGTATCTTTGATCTGCTCAATGATCTCAGCTAGTAGCTCAGCACCGTCGATTGGTTTTGGGGCAAGGCCCAAATCTTTTTTACGAACTTCAATTTCTTGTAGGTATTCTGAATAGTAACTCATAGCGCCCCAATTCTCTCTCAAATCCAGTTTTGGTTGATAACAAGATATTAAAAACTAGCGAACAGCTCAACGGAAACCCTTCATGAGCCACTAATATTCGCCATCATCAAAATAAATAAACCGCCTTGTCGTTGCATAAATTGCCTGAGATAAAAGCAGCTTATAAATCAAATACAAAAAAGCCCGTCTAGGACGGGCTTCTGAAATCTACTTAACCTTTCTTGTTCAGCTCGATTAGCTCATCGCTGTACCAGATCTTGCGTTTAAAACGTGGGTTTTTAGACGACATATCGATCTTGTAAGGGTTTTGTTCTTCGCTTTGCGGTAGGCCAAGGATCTTGCCTAGCTCTTGTGCTAGCCATTTCTCAACTTTCAATACCACCATTTTCTTACGTAGACGGCCTTGCTCGTCACGGTTAAGGATGGTTGGCAGGGTGTTCAGCGTTAGGATTTCACCCAGTGCAGGATGAGCCATACGCTCACGACCTTCGTTGCTAGCGTAGAAGTGAGATACCGCAAACACCATGCGCGCTGGGTTGATCTGCTTCAAGAACTGACAAGACTGCACCACAGTTGATCCGGTACGTACCATGTCATCGAACAGGACGATGCTGGCACCGTCTAGACCTTCAAAGGTGTGCTCGCTTTCTTTGTGTAGCGTGATCTCCACTTTGCGCTCAGCGGTACGTTCTTTGTCTAGCATGATGAACTTCGCTTTGGTCAAACCAAGCGTGTTGTACATCTGCTTAACAAAGTCACGGGCACCTTTATCTGGCGCACACAATACTAGACCTTCTCCGTCTTCGCCGTAGCTTAGAATGTTGGAGTTCAGTAGGTAGTGAGCGTAGATTTCGTAAGGAATCAGGTTGTAGAAATCGCCGTCAAACACTTCAGTAAAGATCGCTTGTACCGAATCAGAATGGTTGTGGATCGTCATAACCGTATCCACACCAGACATCTTCAGCATTTGTGCGTAAAGCTTGGCGGTGAACGGTTGGCCATCAAATTTCTTGATATCTTTGATGTCACGCTCGAAGCTGGTTTTGCCTAGATCTTTGCTTGGACCACGGTCTTGCGCGCTGTAGAACAAGTCTGGCTCGACTAGAATAACGCGCTCAGCGCCGTTCTCTTTTGCCGCACGGGCCATAATAAAGTTCGCCATAGCAAGTTCTTGGCGGCTTTGTACATGGCTGGTCGTACTGACGATGACAACAGATTTGCCTTTTAGCTTACGGCCAATGTTTTCGTAATCGGCTTCATCAGAGATAAAGCGCGGACAAAACTCAGAGTTCATGAAGTGCTTCATGCTGATGATATCAGCGATGTCTTCATGCTGGCCCATCGCATACGCGACATCAATGGCAAAAGGGTTGTCAGAAGAGTTACTAACAATAACGACGTTGGATGACTGGCTGGTCGACAAAGTCATGGACGATCCTTAACTAGGGGAACTGGTTTTTCCGGTATTTTAACACGTCTAGGTTAAGAAAATCCTCACAAGACGCGACGTCTGTTCATAGATTTTAGTAGGGGGGTTAAGCAGTTTTAATATGCTCGCTCTACTAATTCCATTTTCACAAGCGGTAGCGGAAAACTTTGTCGCCCTAAATACCCCTAGCGTGAGCCTGCACAATGGCGTGTTTTAGTCAGTATTTCGCTAGCGAACGCTATGCTTAGAGTAAAAGTGTGATGGTTCGTGGACTGGCCATTTTTGCAGTAATAGCATGAGGCTCTGAACGAAATATTTTGAAAGAGAGTCGTCCTATGAAGCGTCTTCGAGCTGTAATGCAAATGGCTATTCCCTGTGCACTATTGTGGTGTGCGGGGCCAGCTCTGGCATCCGATGCCCCTCGATACCACAACACTCTGCAGGACATCATCGAGCAAACGGTGGTGGATGTGGTGGAGATCAAGATCCGCGATGCGCAGAATGAAATCAAAGTACGTATCGGCTCGGGTGACCGTGATTATGATCGTCAGCGAGACTATCACGACCGATCATACCGAGATCGCCCTGAGCATTATCATCGTCATGAGCATTTATCTTATGATGCCCGCCGTGCACTGAAGCGCTTAGACGCCGAGCATGAGCGAGCTGTGCGCCGTCTTGAAGCCGAATTGGAACACAGGCTGCGCGAAGCGGAGCATGACTTCAGACACGATGCTCGATATGCTCATAATGGCAAGAAAGTCGCCTATCATCGTAAAAAGTTAAGCAAAGAAGTGGATAAGGCCTACCACCAATTTAATCGAAACCTTGCCAAGGAAGTGGATCACTTTGATGAGCAGCGTGATCGCATTCTGTCGAGAAGGTGGGGCGCTTAATCACGCAGTTGCTGATTTTAACGAGTTTGTCTTAACCATGGTTATGGATTTGCTGCAGGCTTAAGTGTCTCTCGCGGGTGGAACTTTTATACTTATTTGCTAGCATTTTAAAAAATGCAATGGCTCGCTTGCAGTGTTTTTCACATCACAGTAAGTGATTGGCGATCAAGAATAAAAAAGCCCGGACCAAATTCATATGAATGAGAAGCTTGCCTGCGAGAATGGTTTTGAAACAGTGTTTCGAGACTCGAAAGATGGTCTAGCCATATTTAAAGGCGATATCTTTGTCGATTGCAATCAATCCATGTTGGAATTGGTGGGCGCCACCTGCAAAGAGCAATTTATTGGCAATACGCCCGATCAATTCTCTCCCAAATGGCAGCCCGATGGCCGAACCTCGTACGAGAAAAGCATCGACATGATCCAGAGGTGCTACGACCTAGGGAGTGTTCGCTTTGAATGGGTGCATAAAAAGCTTAATGGTGAAGACTTTTGGGTCGAAGTTATCCTCACCAAGATGGTGCTAAATGGCGAAGTGGTGTTACACACCAACTGGCGCGATATTTCAGAGCAGAAAGCCCTACAGCTTGAGATCGCTAGACAAAAAGAAACCTTTGAAACCTTATTTAATGAGTCCGAAGATGGACTCTGCCTGCTCACGACTAAACATTACCTTGATTGCAATAAAGCCTTTTGCAGTTTATTTGCTGCATCTAGAAAAGATGAGATTATCGGCATTACCCCCATTGATTTGTCCCCTGAATTTCAACCGGATGGCCGCGCTTCAGCTGAGAAGGCCGTCGAGATCATTGATACCGCCTTTAATGAAGGAACCATCCGTTTTGAGTGGGTGCATCGAAGACTAGACGGCACTGAGTTTTGGGCAGACATCATCTTGTTCAAAATAACAGTGAATGATGTGGAAGTTCTCTATGCGATTACTCGTGATATTACTGAGAAGAAAGCGCTACAGCTTGAAATCGCTGCGCAAAAGGAAACTCTTGAAACCTTATTCCATGAATCCAAAGATGGGCTCAGCATTATTGCCGACGGTGTCTTTTACGATTGTAATAACGCCTTTTTGAAATTGTTTGGTTATGCCAATAAAGAAGAAGTGATTGGCTTAGATCCGCTACGGGTTTCTGCAGATATTCAAGAGGGCGGTGTGCCTAAAACCGTCGCAGTTGAGTCTCGAATGAGCCGCGCTTTTGCCGAAGGCTCCATCATGTTCGAATGGCTGCATCTTAGAAAAGATGGTAGCGAGTTTTGGGGCGAAGTGATCTTAACGAAGATTACCCTGAATAAGAAAGAAGTACTCTATGGCATCACCCGAGATATTTCGCTCAGAAAGCAGCTGGAAAGTGAAATCTTTGAACGAAACGCTGAACTAAAATCCACTAACAGCAACCTCAAAGACACCATTCGTCACCTTAAGCAGACGCAAGACAAACTTGTCGAATCTGAAAAAATGGCGAGCCTTGGTTCATTGGTGGCAGGCGTTGCCCATGAAATTAATACGCCTGTTGGGGTAGGGCTGACGGGCGTCTCGCAACTGTTGGACGAATTCAACGAGATCAGTAAGTGCTACAGCGATGGTAAATTGACAGAAGCAGACTTTGAAAACTTCATTAGTAGTGCTAAAGAGATCTCCTCCATTGTACAAAAGAATTTAGAGCGCACCGCACATTTAGTGCGCAGCTTTAAGCAGGTGGCGGTCGACCAAACCAGTGAAGAAGACCGAGAGGTGAACCTTAAAGATTACTTTGAGGAAGTTAGCTACAGTCTCGCTTCGGTACTGCGCAGCGCTAGGGCACAGGTCACCATTGACTGCCCAGAGCATTTCTTTGTGCTGACCAATCCCGGCTTGCTGTCGCAAGTACTGACCAACTTGATTGTAAACTCGGTCAAGCATGGCTTTGCCGAGCGTGATACAGGACATATTAGGATTCAGGTATCCGAATTAAGTGAGACGGAATTTGTGCTTGTTTACAAAGATGATGGCAAAGGCATCAGTGCGAGTAACCTACCGAAAATATTTGATCCATTCTTCACCACACAACGGGGCACGGGCGGCACCGGACTTGGCTTAAATATTACCTATAATATAGTGACCAATGCTTTAAGGGGCTCAATTGTCTGCCACAGTGAAGAAGGCAAAGGCGTGGAGTTTGTCATTCATTTCCATGTTTCTGCACGCCTTTCATAAGCTCTGATAAGAGGACATGTTTCTATAGCGTAACGCTAGCAATAAGAGGGCTAGAGTATGTTTGAAATGGATCAAATTAGCGCGCTTCTAGGCTGGTGTGTGGTGATCAATATCGCCTTATTAAGTGTCACCGCACTTATCATTTTGCTGTTTAAAGAGCCGATCGCCAGTCTTCACAGTCGCTTGTTTCACATTGAAAGAGCTGAACTAGAGAAGCTCTATTTTAACTGGCTCGGCCATTACAAACTGATCAATATCATCTTCTTTTTAGTGCCCTATATTGCGTTAAAGATCATTGCTTAGCACTGCCAACAGGAGTGGTTACATCATGCTTTGGCGCATGAGTTCGGCAAACGCTGTATTGATCTCTTGCTCTAGAGCGTGATGACCGTTTTCGATCACCTGCTGGCCTGCCACGTAGATGTCTTTGATCGGATTGAGGCTTAAACCAAACAGCCAGCGGTTGATTAAATCCTCTGTTTGACTTGCGTGAATAAAGGGGTCACTGCTGTCCCACACCATCCAGTCGGCACGACAGCCTTTAGCCAGACCAAACCGTACGCCGCAGGCTTGATTGCCCCCTTGTAAGGCCTTGCTAAAAAGGTGATCGCCGATGCGCGGCTGCTGTGCACTATAGAGTCGATTGCGTTTGTTCTGCTTAAGTCGCTGGCCGTACTCAAACCAACGCAACTCTTCTTGTAAGGAGGTGCTGACATGACTGTCGGTACCTATGCCCCAGATACCGCCTGCCTGTTCATAAGTTACCGCTGGAAACAGCCCATCGCCTAAATTGGCTTCAGTGGTGGTGCAGATCCCGACACAAGCACCGGACTTAGCAATAGCTTGAATCTCTTCGTCTGCTAAATGGGTGGCGTGAATCAGGGTCCAATGGTGATCGACAGGGCATTTGTCCAATAACCATTGCACCGGACGTTTACCCGAGTAGGCGAGGCAATCGTCGACTTCTTTAAGCTGCTCAGCAATATGGATATGTACTGGCTGATCGCGATGTAAACTCGCCATCACCTGTTTGATGGCGTCAAA
This sequence comes from Marinomonas sp. HM11-D, assembly GCF_057626615.1. Taxonomy (NCBI): domain Bacteria; kingdom Pseudomonadati; phylum Pseudomonadota; class Gammaproteobacteria; order Oceanospirillales; family Oceanospirillaceae; genus Marinomonas; species Marinomonas sp. HM11-D. The sequence goes on from NZ_JBMMKT010000024.1 coordinate 16,805, forward strand.
ATCAGTGGCGCGTAGGGAGTGAAAACAGAGTCCTAATTGATGCAGCGGGTAGGCTTTGAGCAGGGCTTGATAGGCATGGTGCTGTTCAATATAGGCCTGCGTCGATTGTACAAAACGCTGTTGGCCGGCATTCGGAGCTTGTTGGCCAAAGCCTGAGTATTGGTATAAAGCTGGCAATAGGGTGACACCCATACCGACACTTTGGCCGGCCTTTAAGATGGCTTCGCCTAGCTCTGTGCTTTGAGAGTAGGGCGTGCCATCTGGCTGATGATGGACATAGTGAAACTCGCCCACTTGGCTAAAGCCGCCTTTTAGCAGTTCGATGTAAAGCTTGCTGGCAATAACTTGTAGGGCATCGGGCGTCAGTTCGCTGGCAGTTTTGTACATCAGCTCGCGCCAGCTCCAAAAACTGTCCTCTGGATTAAGAGCGATTTCCGCCTTGCCTGCCATCAATCGTTGAAATGCATGGGAATGCAGGTTCGCTACCGTGGGCAGAATTGGGCCGTCCAGTATCACATCTGCCTGCGTGGCATCGGTACCTATTTCAATCTGGCTAAAGTGGCCGTCTGCCACGGTCAGTAAAACATTGTCTGCCCAGCCGGATTGCAAATAAGCCCAAGGAGCAAAGTAACGCGTCATATCTAAGTTGCCTTTTTTATTACTAGTCTAACATGTATATACAAGCTAATGTTTTTAAATACAAGCAACAAGGGTATACTTTCATTTTCCTAAAACGCTCACCAAGGAACCGCTGTGACCGATTCGACTTCAACTTTGCTGGACAATTTCTTTGCCGATCTACCGGATGCACCGGCGCCGATTTATGCGCGTTTGAAGCAAGCCATTGCCCACAAGGTCGCCTCCGGTCAATGGCAAGCCAACCAGCGCGTGCCGTCCGAAGCGGAATGGGTCAAAGCCTTAAACGTCAGTCGTATGACGGTCAATCGGGCGTTACGTGAACTGACCGCGGAAGGGGTGCTGACTCGCCAGCAGGGCTTAGGCACCTTTGTCGCCCAGAAAAAAGCCCATTCGGCCCTGTTTGAAGTGCACAATATTGCCGAGGAAGTCGCCTCTCGTGGCGGCGTTTATCGCGCGGAACAATTACAGCTGGTACGCGGTAAAGCCAGCGTGGAAGAGGCCGTCAACCTTGGCGTACGCACCAATCATGAGATTTTTCGCTCAGTGATTTTGCACTTTGAAAACGACCTGCCGATCCAGTTGGAAGAGCGAACCGTCAATGCCGAATTGGCCCCCGCTTACGCCGAGCAAGATTTTACGCGCCAAACGCCTTATGTCTACCTGATGCAAGCTGCGCCCATGACTGAAGGGGAGCATTTGGTGGAAGCCGTGTTACCCAATGTCCGCGAATGTGAGCTGCTGCAAGTGACTGCCAATGAACCCTGCTTGCAGATCAAACGTCGCACTTGGTCGGGGGCGAAGATCGTCACCGCAGCCCGTTTGCTGCACCCAGGCAGTCGTTTCCAATTGTTTGGCCACTTCAGCCGTTAACCACATCGGCTAAGCAATATTCCATAGCGATCTAAAAAATCCTTGCATCGGCGAGCGATCCCTTCTATTTTCTAAAAATAGCTTGTATATACATGTTTATAAAATAACGTCACCCATGAGACGATGAAAATAAGAAGGTATGACCATGACAGACAATCGCTATCGCCAAGGTGAAATCCGTGCCCCACGAGGCACTACCCTTAACGCCAAAAGCTGGCTAACCGAAGCACCTTTGCGCATGTTGATGAATAACCTCGACCCAGAGGTGGCAGAGAACCCCGAAGAATTGGTGGTGTACGGCGGTATTGGTCGTGCTGCGCGCAACTGGGAGTGCTATGACCAGATCGTTACTAGCCTGAAAAATCTGGAAGCCGACGAAACCTTGTTGGTGCAATCGGGCAAGCCAGTAGGCGTCTTTAAAACCCATAGCAATGCACCACGCGTGTTGATTGCTAACTCTAATCTGGTACCCCACTGGGCCACTTGGGAGCATTTCAATGAGTTGGATGCCAAGGGTTTAGCCATGTACGGTCAGATGACCGCAGGCTCGTGGATTTACATCGGCAGCCAAGGGATAGTGCAGGGCACTTATGAGACTTTTGTTGAAGCGGGTCGTCAGCATTATGACGGTGATTTAACGGGGCGTTGGATCTTAACCGCCGGTCTGGGCGGTATGGGCGGTGCACAGCCGTTGGCCGCGACCCTCGCGGGGGCCTGTTCACTGACTATTGAATGTCAGCAAAGTCGCATCGATTTTCGCTTACGTACGCGTTATGTGGACGAGCAAGCGACCGATATCGACGATGCCTTAGCGCGCATTAAACGCTATACCTCTGAGGGCAAGGCCATCTCCATAGCCTTGTGTGGCAATGCGGCCGACATCTTACCTGAGCTAGTCAAACGGGGCGTGCGCCCAGATATGGTCACCGACCAAACCTCCGCCCACGATCCTCTGAACGGTTATTTACCTCAAGGCATGCACTGGCAAGAATACAAAACGGCCGCGCAGCAAGACCCCGCAGGTACCACCAAAGCCGCTAAGCAAAGCATGGCGGTGCATGTTCGCGCCATGTTGGATTTCCAAAAAATGGGCGTGCCGACCTTTGATTACGGTAACAACATTCGTCAAATGGCCTTGGAAGAGGGCGTCGAGCACGCCTTTGATTTCCCTGGCTTTGTACCCGCTTACATTCGTCCTCTGTTCTGTCGCGGCATAGGCCCGTTCCGTTGGGCGGCGTTATCCGGTGATCCTGAAGATATCTACAAAACCGACGCCAAGGTGAAAGAGTTGATCCCTGATGATGAGCACTTACACCACTGGCTGGATATGGCCCGCGAGCGTATTCAGTTCCAAGGTCTGCCGGCACGTATCTGTTGGGTCGGCCTTGGTCAGCGCGCCAAACTGGGTCTAGCCTTTAATGAAATGGTACGTTCGGGTGAACTGTCTGCCCCTGTGGTGATTGGTCGTGACCATCTGGACTCAGGCTCGGTGGCAAGTCCAAACCGTGAAACCGAAGGCATGCGTGATGGCTCGGATGCGGTGTCCGATTGGCCGTTATTGAACGCCTTACTTAATACCGCCTCCGGCGCGACCTGGGTGTCGCTCCACCATGGCGGCGGTGTCGGTATGGGCTTTTCGCAACACGCCGGCGTAGTGATTGTCTGTGACGGTACGGATGAAGCCGCTGAGCGCATTGCTCGCGTATTACACAATGACCCCGCCACAGGGGTCATGCGTCATGCGGACGCGGGTTATGACATTGCCATTGAATGTGCCAAAGAGCAGGGCTTACAACTGCCGATGATTACTACAGCGACCAAATAAATGACGGACGAGAAGCAACCTATGTTTGAACTAACCTTACAACCTGGCCAATTAACCCTAGCCCAGTTACGTCAAATCAGTCGCCGTCATGTGCAACTCAGTCTTGACCCTGCGGCGATTCCTGCGATTGAAGCCAGCACTCAAGTGGTCAACGATGTGATCCGCGAAGATCGTACCGTCTATGGCATTAATACCGGTTTTGGTCTATTGGCCAATACCCGTATTGCGCCCGAGGACTTGGAAGAACTGCAGCGCAGCATTGTGCTTTCTCATGCGGCCGGCATTGGCGAGTTGATGGACGATGCTACCGTAAAGATGGTGATGACGCTGAAGGTCAACAGCTTGGCGCGGGGCTTTTCCGGCATTCGTTTGTCGGTAATCGAAGCACTGATCACCTTAATCAATAAAGAGGTTTACCCTTGCATTCCTAAGAAAGGCTCGGTCGGTGCCTCGGGGGATTTGGCTCCCTTGGCGCATATGAGTGCCTTGCTCTTGGGGGAAGGCAAAGCCCGTTATCAAGGGGAAATTCTGTCGGGTAAAGCGGCCCTTGCGGTGGCGGGGCTGGAGCCGATTACCTTGGCGCCCAAAGAAGGCTTGGCACTATTAAACGGCACCCAAGCGTCCACGGCCTTTGCCCTAGAAGGCTTATTTGAAGCAGAAGACCTATTTGCCAGCGCTATTACTTGTGGGGCGTTTTCGGTGGAGGCGGCGCTCGGCAGTCGCCGTCCGTTTGATGAACGTATCCATCTGGTGCGCGGTCATCAAACGCAAATCGATGTGGCGGCGGCTTATCGTCATTTATTAGACGAGACCAGCGAGATTGGTAGCTCCCATGTGGGTTGTGAAAAGGTACAAGACCCGTACTCTTTGCGCTGTCAGCCACAAGTGATGGGCGCTTGCTTGGAACAAATCCGTAATGCCGCCAACACCTTGGTAGTAGAAGCCAATTCCGTGTCTGATAACCCACTGGTGTTTGCTGAAGATGGCGACATTATTTCTGGCGGTAACTTCCACGCTGAGCCAGTGGCCATGGCAGCGGATAATTTAGCCTTGGCGATTGCGGAAATCGGCAGTTTGTCCGAGCGTCGTATGGCGCTTTTGATCGACAGCAGCTTAAGCAAATTGCCACCGTTTTTGGTGGACAATGGCGGCGTCAACTCGGGCTTTATGATTGCTCAAGTCACGGCGGCGGCGCTCGCCAGTGAAAACAAAACCTTTGCTCACCCAGCCTCGGTGGACAGCTTACCAACTTCCGCGAACCAAGAAGATCATGTGTCCATGGCGACTTTCGCGGCGCGTCGTTTGCGCGATATGGCGGAAAACACCCGTGGCATTTTGGCGGTGGAGATCTTGGCCGCAGCGCAAGGCTTGGATTTTAGAGCACCACTGAAAACTACGCCGATCTTGGAACAAGCCAAAGCGGAACTGCGCTCCCATGTGCCGTTTTATGATAAGGATCGTTACTTTGCCGCGGACATTGAGAAGGCGAGCGATCTGCTTAAGAGTGCGGCGCATAATGGCTTAATGCCAATAGGTTTGCTGCCAAGCTTTAGTCATTAAGGGGAGGGATAAGTATGGCAGATCCTACGATAGCTCAGGATTGGGACAGCCTTTGGCTTGGGGTCAATATAGCGACCATGGTCCATGGGCGCTACCAACTGCTTGAGCAAGGCGCGATTGCGGTGAAAAATGGCCATATTGCTTGGCTAGGGACGGCGGCGGATCTGCCTGAGCATTCTGCGACACATACCTATCAGTTGGAAGGTGGTCTGATTACCCCAGGTTTAGTGGATTGTCATACTCATTTGGTGTTTGCTGGCAACCGTGCCAATGAATTTGAAATGCGCCTTAATGGCGCTAGCTATCAAGAGATCGCTCAGGCGGGCGGCGGTATTATGTCGTCCGTTCACGCGACCCGTGCTGCCAGTGTCGAGCAACTGTTGGCAAGTGCCGAACCTCGTTTAAAAAGCCTGATGGACGACGGTGTTACCACCTTAGAAATCAAATCCGGTTATGGCTTATCGACCAGCAGTGAAATGGCCATGTTGCAAGCGGCGCGAGCCTTATTAGACCGGCATCCAGTAGACATTAAAACCACCTGTTTGGCGGCCCATGCGCTGCCGCCTGAGTTCGCCGATCGGGCCGATGATTACATTGATTATCTCTGCGACGAGTTATTACCTAAGGTAGCGCAATTGGGGTTAGCCGATGCGGTGGATGCCTTTTGCGAAGGCATTGGTTTTTCGGTGGCGCAAACCGAACGTTATTTCAAAGCGGCTAAGGTGCTCGGTTTACCGGTGAAATTGCACGCGGAACAGCTGTCCGCGTTGGGTGGCTCTGCGATGGCGGCCAGCTATCAAGCGCTGTCGGCCGATCATTTGGAATATGTTACGGAAGACGATGTCAAAGCTATGGCCGAAGCGGGGACCGTGGCGGTGATCTTGCCGGGGGCCTTCTATGTGTTGCGCGAAAAACAGCAGCCTCCGATCGAGCTGTTTCGCAAACATAGGGTGCCCATGGCCATTGCCACCGATGCCAATCCTGGTACGGCGCCCATCTTGTCGCTACGCTTAATGATGAATATGGCTTGTACGCTGTTTGCCATGACGCCAGAGGAAGCTTTAGCAGGCGTTACTCTAAACGGTGCCAAAGCGTTGGGTATGGCCGATCAAGTGGGCTCATTAGAAGTCGGCAAAAAAGCCAACTTTGTCCACTGGAATGTGTCCACGCCCGCAGAGCTTAGCTACTGGATCGGCGGACACTTGCTACAACAGCGAATCTATAACGGGGAGATAACCTAATGACAGTACCCGCGTTTCAGTTCTTTCAAGGTGACTCGCCGCTGCTGGTGAGTATGCCCCATTCAGGGCTACATTTGACCGATGAAGTGGCGGCTGGGTTAACCGATGACGGGAAGCGCTTACCGGATACGGATTGGTTTATTCCGGACTTGTATCTCGGCTTAGCCGAGCGCAAGGTCAGTTGCATCGCGGCCAACTACTCGCGCTATGTGATCGACCTGAATCGTCCCTATGACGATAAGCCCTTGTATCAAACCAAGACCACCGGCTTATTTCCGCAGGTGCTATTTACCGAAGCACCGCTGTTTAAAGCGGGCAAAACGCCCACTGCTGAGCATCGCCAGTGGTGCAAAGACAACATCTGGACACCTTATCACAGCACTATTGAGCAAGAACTTGCGCGCCTAAAAGCCAAGTTTGGCTTCGCCATTTTATTTGATGCCCACTCCATTCCAGCTCAAGTGCCCATGTTATTTGACGGCACCTTACCGGACTTTAATTGGGGAACTAACGATGGCAACGCCTGTGCGCCAGCATTACTGGAGGCCGTCAGTCAGGTGATCGACAGCCGCTACAGTCAAATTAGCAATGGGCGCTTTAAAGGGGGTTATATAACGCGTCACTTTGGTCAGCCAGCGCAGGGCATTCACGCCATTCAACTGGAATTGTCGCAAGCGACTTATTTGGATAGCGAGCGTGCTGACTATCAACTCGATCAGCAAAAACTGCCATGGGTTCGTGCCCAGTTACAGCAAGTGATGGATGCGGTATTGTCGCTGTCTTTCTAAGTTCAACATAGCTTGAAAGGAACATACTTTGAAAATTAGCATTCGAGCAGAACAGTCTCAGGACCAGCAAAGTATCCATGATGTCACTCGAGCCGCGTTTCTAAATGCGCCGCATACCGATCACACCGAGCAATTTATTGTCAAAGCTTTGCGTGATGCTGGCGCATTAACGGTTTCTTTGGTCGCTGAAGAAGAAGGCAAAATCATTGGCCATGTGGCGCTGTCGCCAGTTGCTATTTCCGATGGCGCTAAGGATTGGTACGGCCTAGGTCCTATCTCCGTATTACCAGAAAAACAGGGGCTGGGGATTGGCTCGAAACTGATGCAGGCGGCGATTGATCAGCTCAAAGCCCTCAATGCCAACGGCTGTGTCTTGCTTGGTGATCCAAGTTTCTACAGCCGCTTTGGCTTTAAAGTCTATTCTGGCTTGGTGCTTGCCGAGGTACCGCCGGAGTATTTCCAAGCCTTATTGCTGCAAGGGAGTCTGCCACAGGGGAGTGTGACTTATCACGAGGCCTTTACCGCACAGCGTTAGCCTGTTACCACCTTGATCTTGCCGTGTTTGTCCCCAACTATCTAACATACACTCACCAACAATGAGCATTCTTATGTCCGCTAAAAATGTTGTTATTACTGGGGCAAGCCGTGGTATTGGCTTGTCATTTGCCAAACTTTATCAAGCCCGTGGTTATCATGTTTACGCCGCCTGTCGCCGTGCCAGCGCTGAGCTAAAAGCCTTGGGCGTTACTGTGATTGATGATGTGGATGTGACAAAAGATTCAGGTATCGAGCGTTTGGCTAACGCGGTTGAAGGTATCAGCATTGATCTGCTGATTAATAATGCCGGTATCCTGCGCGATGAAAAACTCGGGGCGATTGATAAAGACTCCATTCGCAGTCAATTTGAAACCAACGCTTTAGCGCCCTTAGCCGTGACCGAAGCCCTGATGCATAACTTCAGTGTCAACGCCAAGCTTGCCTTGATTACCAGCCGCATGGGCTCAGTGACCGACAACACCAGCGGTGGTCGTTATGGCTATCGTATGTCCAAGTCAGCACTAAACATTGCTGGTATGTCTCTTTCCCATGATTTAAAACCTCGCGGTGTGGCGGTAGCGATTTTGCACCCAGGTCTAGTGGGTACGGAAATGATTGGTGGCTACGGCGATATCACACCGGACCAGGCGGCTGAGCGCCTAGCTCAGCGAATTGAGGAACTAAATCTAGACAACACTGGCACCTTTTGGCATTCCAATGGTGAAGTGTTACCTTGGTAACAATACGCCAGATATATAAGGGGTCAGATC
>NZ_JBMMKT010000025.1:0-22343 GCF_057626615.1 Marinomonas sp. HM11-D
GTAAGTCACGAAGTAAGTCACGAAGTAAGTCACGAAGTAAGTCACGAAGTAAGTCACGAAATAAGTCATGAAGTAAGTCATGAAGTAAAATTACCTGAAAGTATATCCTATTATTTTGATACAACTGGGGTGTATCAAAATTCAATTGGCCTTATAAGAGGTTGGATAGTTTCAAGGGTGAATAATGTTACAGCTATTGAAGTTGAAGCAGATGGTGAACGACTAGATACGATAGAGCTTCACAGGTTTAATAGAGACGATATAAATAGCAATTTTAATGTTTCAAATGGGGATGCATTTGGATTCTCTTTGATTTTCAAATTAAATCCAGATTATAGGAATTTAACTTTAAAAATCTATTTAGATAATACTGCTCATACAGTTAAAATAAACTTAATAGAAAAGATCCTACTGAAAGACCTGAAATATTCTTTAATAGACGCAAAAATTGATTTGTATAGTATAATCAAGAAGGTTTCTAGCTTTTCTTCAACTGGTTTATTTAAAGAACTGCCCTCGATGAGCGTTCCATTCAGCCAGTCTGGCTTGAAATTTCATATTGATTATACAGTTCCTACCACTAAAGGTGTGTTGCTTAATGGATGGATTATAGGGGCTGAAAAGCTATCTGGAATAGTGGTTTGCTCAGAGGAAGGGATATCAGAAAACCACTTAAAATCTATGGTATTTCATAAAAGGCTTGACGTTAACACTGAGTTTTCCCTGTCGGAAGATCGTGATTTGGGTTTTAGCTTATATATAAATAGTTTAGATACTAAGAGCTTTAATATTTATTTTCTCTTAGAGAGCGAGATTAGTTTATATAGCTATTCAGTAAGTGAAAAATTAAAACCTCCTGTCGAAGCAACAAAATTAGGTTTGTCATCTCTTAACATAAACAAAGCAGGATTTACTCAATCCATTGAAAAGGTTTATCATAATTTCCTAAAGGATATCTGGGAAAACTATATTGTCGAACCAAAATCCTCTGACTTGAAAGTAGTGCAATACGGTCAAGAAATATCTGATCCGAAAGTTACTATAATTGTTCCAATTTATGGGCGATATGATTTTATACTGCATCAAATATCCGCTTTTGAAAAAGATGAGTTTTTCGAAAAAGTTGATCTGATATACATTATTGATGATCCGAGTATTTCTGATGCATCTCATGAATTAGCGTCAGAGATAGATAAGTTTTACAATATGGCTTTTAGAGTTGTAAGCTATGGGAAAAACTATGGTTATTCAATGGCAAATAATATTGGGGCCAAGTTAGCAAAGTCAACACATCTATTATTGATGAACTCAGATGTATTTCCAAAAGAACCAGGTTGGCTATTAGATTTATATAATGCATACCTGAGTATTAATAATGTTGGTGCTTTAGGTTCTAGGTTAATTTATGAGGACGGTTCAATACAGCATAATGGAATGTCTTTTATTAGTTCAAATTTAATTGATGGTGTATGGCTAAATGATCATCCATATAAGGGGCTACCTTCAAATTTAGTCCCAGTTCAAAATAAAATAACCCAAATGAATATTGTCACAGCAGCTCTGCTAATGATCGACAAGAAAATCTTCTTTGAAATTGGTGGATTTAGTACAGATTATATATTGGGGGATTTTGAGGATTCAGATTTATGCTTGAAACTTATTGATAAAGGATATGAGAATTTTTTATATTCAGGCTATGAAATTTTTCACCTTGAAAGGCAGTCCCAATCATTAGTCAGTGATGGTGACTGGAAGACTAAACTAACACTTTACAATGGTTGGTTACATACTAAGAAGTGGACAGAGTTTATCAAAAGTGAAGTGAAGTGATGCTAAAAATGAAAAAAAAGATTTTAATTGTAAGTCATGGGCACCCAGATTTTAGTAAAGGTGGTGCAGAGGTTGCTGCATATAACCTATTTAGCGAATATAAAAAAATAGGTCTAGAAGTGCTATTTTTAGCGCGTAGCAATGCATTGTCACATGGAGGTTCTGTTTTCTCGTGCAGAGAAAATAATGAAATCCTATTTCATACTAGTATGAATGACTTCTTCTTGTTTCAATCAGCTAATAAAAAACACATCTATGGTGATTTTGCTACTCTACTAGAACAATTTAAACCTGATGTTGTGCATTTTCACCACTATATTCACATGGGGCTTGAAATGATTCGCCAGGTTAAAAGCTCATTGCCTAATTGCAGAATAATACTGACACTTCATGAATATTTAGCTATTTGCGCAAATAATGGGCAAATGGTTAAAACAGATGATAAAATGAAGCTGTGTTATCGCTCATCGAATATTGATTGCTCTAATTGCTTTCCAGAAAAAAGTCCGTCTGATTTTTTTCTCAGGAAAAAATATATTCAAGACCACTTTTCGATGGTTGATGAGTTTGTTTCTCCAAGTAATTTTTTAATTGAAAGGTATATTGAGTGGGGGATTGACGCGGCGAAGTTAAAGATGATTGAGAATGGTCAACCTTTAATCGAAGCTCGTTCAAATACACAATTTAATTCGAGTAAAACTTTAAAGCTTGCTTATTTCGGCCAAATAAATCCATATAAAGGATTAGATGTGCTATTAGATGCAATTCAAAATCTTCCAAAAGAGTTGAGAAATAGTGTTAGTTTAGATATATATGGTGCAAACCTTGATGTACAGAGTACTAAGTATCAAGAAAGAGTTTCAGTATTATTAGATCAACTTAGCGACAATGTAGTAATGCATGGTCCATATGAATCTAATGAAATGTCTGAATTATTGAGTTCAATTGATTGGGTAGTGATACCATCAATATGGTGGGAGAATTCACCGATGGTTATTCAAGAAGTATTCAAGAATGGAGTTCCAATAATATGCTCTAATATTGGAGGTATGGCGGAAAAAATAATTGATGGAAAAACTGGAATACATTTTAGAAATCGGTCACACACTGACTTGTCTGATAAAATTGAATTTTTATGTAAGAATAAAAATATTACTGTTAAGTTTCGTGAGAATATAAAGGATGTTTTTTCAATATCAGATTGTGCAATGCAGCATTTAACGGAAGTGTATTAAGGTTAATTTATGTTAAATGGTTTTATAGAGCAGTTTAATTTCAGTAGGATTTCTGGTTGGATTACTGATTATGATAGTAAAGGATATGCAGAGCTCTATATTGAGTTCCCGAAATTCAATAAGAAATTTAAAATAGTTACAAACCAATCTAGGGACGACCTGAAGAAAAATCAATATTGTTTTAGCTATGAGTTTTTAACACAGGCAATGCCTGAGCTTGACTATCTAGATGTTGATTTGAAAAACTCATATGGAGAGCATATAGTAAACTCACCATGCAAAATTGTCTTTTCAAAAAAAGAGTTAAAAAAAGTACTTAGAGGCAAAGATAATTGGCTCTTCTTAACACATGACAGTAATTTTAGTCTGGAATACCTAACTGGTAAAAAAAATGTAGCACCAGACTTCAAAGATTCTTGGGAGCAAGTATTAAAGAAACGTATTACATTGTCATACGAAAAGTCTACGGATATCATTTTTTTGGTTTGTCCTGAAAAAGAAGTTGTATGCCAACAATATTTACCTGAAGGCTTCTCGATATCAAATAATCGTCCAATATTTGAATTTACTGAATCTTGTGAATCATCAAAAATGAATTACTTTATTCCAAGTTTTGATAATATTGAAAAATCCTTTACTAAAGGAGATACTCATTGGACTTATTCTGGGGCCTTTCAGGCCTTTAAAGGTATGATGAAAAAACTTGGTATTGAGGAGTGTATTTTTGAAAGTGACTTTATTAAATCCTCAGATTTTCAAGCAAGTGATCTTGTTTCGAAAGTAGATGGCCTCAATACAGAGATAATAGAATTTTGGAAGGCTACAAATAAAAGTGTATGCAAAGAGCATAACTCTTTCTCTAACAGAGGAAGGCTTCAGCGTTATGAAAACGAGGCCAAGATAAACAGACGCGTGATGTTATGGCATTCGTCATCAGTAGATTGGCTCAAACCATTTATAAATTATGTTTTTACAGATGTATTATATATATGGGATCAAAATATAGACTGGAGGTTAGTTGACGAGTTCAATCCTGAATTGATTATTTGTCAAACTAATGAGAGATTTTTGACCGTTATACCAAGTGACAGAGAAAATGAATAGTTCTGGGATCTATAATAAATGTTTTTGGCCTGTTTTTGTTGATAAAGAAGTTATGGTAGGTTATGTGCCAATCCCTAAGGCTGCTAACACTAGTATTTTAAATGCAATATTTAATTGGAAAACGTGTAGTGAAAAGAAAGAAAGGTTAGGTTCTATCCCCAATTCAGAAGTATCTATAGCTGTTGATGATCCATCGAGAGTTCACCTATATCAAAAATATATGTTTGATGGGATGGTATCCAAAAGCTCGGATTTGTCTGATTACTTTGTCTTCACTTGTGTAAGAAATCCAATCGCAAGATTTATTTCATTTTATAAAGACAAAATTCTTAGATGGGATCCATATATAGAAAAGAATCTTCTATCTCAGGGTTTTTATTATAATATGAATCTAGATGATTGCATTGAAAATATTTTAAATAATTCTCCTGAATTGTTAGAGCAGCATTTAAGGCCGATGTATTGTTTTTTATATCATTCAGGGAAGTTTGTCGCTGACTACTTTTTTAAGGTTGAAGACATAGATAATGGTTGGGAGATGGTTAATTATATTACAGGGAAAAATGTTGAATTGCTTTCTGAAAACTCAAGCAATTCTCGCGCCCCAAAAGATATACTATTGAATAGTAAGCAAATTAACCAGCTTATTGAGTATTACTACCTTGATTTTAAACTTTTTAATTACCCTATGGAAGCTAGTTTTTATGAATAAAGCAATTATGTACTCTTTGAATGACTCTGTTGAGGAGGCCCCTTTTTTATCGACAGATGACTATTTTACTAAAGTAGGCTGTAATACTGGTAATTTAGCGTTTACATACGCCGCTAAACTTATTTTAGGAGAAGGGATCGCCCAAATTGGCTGGGGGGCAAGTGTACAAAACACTGAAAAGCATTCTTTAGTCCTTACATGCGCCAATCAGTTAGGAGCTCATAGAGATATGAGTGCTCAAGCCAAAAAGATTTCAACTATCGATATGCCAATTGTAGCATTAGGCCTTGGTTCTCAGTCGCCTTCAATTCATGAATTTCCAGTTTGCCCACAAGGGTCTCTTGATTGGATTGATGAGATATCAAATAAATCTTATAGTGATCATCCAAATATCGCTGTTCGAGGAAAGTTTACGTATGAATACCTTAAATCATTAGGTAAAGAAAAAAAAGCTGTTGTGTTAGGATGTCCATCGCTGCTAATCAATAACGACACTTCATTAGGGGCTAAAATAGATAAAAAGAAATCATTTCCTCCTAAGAGAATAGCTGTGGCAGCTGGCAGTCCATGGGTAAAAGATCATCAAGTTTTAGAGCGATCGTTAGCTGATTTAGTTACGCAAACAAATGGCTTATATATTGCTCAGATGACTTTGGATTTGGTTAAACTTGCAAGATCTGATTTTGACAATATCGATGACTCTAAAATTGCTAACTTTAACTCATATTTGAGGCCTAATCTTTCTTTGCCAGAATTTAAAGAGTGGTGTAGGTGCTATATGGCTAGCTTTAGCCATATTCCTTCTTGGATGGAAGAGTTGAAGAAGTATGATTTTGTAATTGGTAATAGAATACATGGTGTAATGCTTGGTATTCAAGCAGGAATACCATCAATGTGTATAGCTCACGATTCAAGAATAGTTGAGTTGTGCGAAGTTATGAAAATTCCATATATACACATGAAGGATGTTAAAGAAAATGGTCTTAATATGCGCTTAATTGAGAAGCATTATAATTTCGACCCTACTGAGTTCGATAATAATAGAAAAGAACTTGCCAATGGCTATAAAAATTTTCTTATTTCTAATAATGTAGAAATATCTTCACACTTAGAGAGTTTTCTCGCATAAAGTTACCCCCGTGTTTATTCAGACTTGATCTGGCAGTTGCATGCTCGAATTCAAATGCCTGTCAGATTAAATCTGGATTATGTTATTTTCCTCTCAAAACCAGTTCCCCATTAAACAATCCCTCCAATGGCTTACATTCACTCTAAATTTTTCGACGATATGTCTGCTCATTACTCATAAATTAAGGTTTCTCTGTAAACGCCGCTAAGATTCAGAAGAAGTTTTCTGCATTGTTTGAAGCGCTTTGAGAATTAGGTATAATTTTTCTTAGAATCGTTCATGTGCACGTTTACCTAAAAGATATTTAGCTAACAAGCGGCGATTTATTGTATCTGGTATAGTAGGACTTCAATCAAATGCTTATAGCTCACGATAGTACTTAAATTGATTGGCAATCTTAGAGTGTAATCTTTGGGCAGTTGATCTATAGCCAGCTTATCATCATTAATGCTACGCTTATTGTATTTATATGTGAGTTTTTTATTCCTACAAATAAATCTGATTGATTAGATTAATGACTAGCGACCCATAAACTATGGATATAATTGATCCAACCTTCAAGAAGTCCTTGGATGTATAACGACCAGCTGAATACACCATCAAATGGGTTTGGTAGCCAAATGGTAGGATAAAGCAAGCACTGGCGGCAAATGCAATCGTGAGTATAAAGGGTAAAGCAGGTAAGCCAAAACTTTCTGCCGTGGTCAACGCAATGGGAAAAGCCAATGCCGCCGCAGCGGTATTGGTTACAGCTTCTGTTAAGGCCCAAGTCATCACATATAGAACAATCAATGCCACCAGTGGAGTGTAACCTTGGTATAGCCTACCCATAGCCTCAGTTATAAGGGAGGCTGCACCAGAGTTAGTTAACCCCATTGCGATAACTAATGCTGAACCTATGATGGCTATATATTCAAACGGAAAGCGTCGACGGATCTCACTAATGGTGAGTACTTTGCTAAGTAACAGACCACATAATATCAGTAAAAGCCCAGTGAACAACGGTATCAGTTGCGCGGCCGCCAATCCTAAGGTGATCATAAATGCCAACGCTAACAGACTGCTTTTACAAGTACTAATAGGGGGTTGAAGCGGTTCACCACTTAATAAGTGGAAGTTGCGATCTAGGTTGCGGTGGTTTTTAAAGTCGCTGCCGGTTGCTAATAATAGTGCGTCGCCTACTTTTAAAGTGATACGACCCAGTTGGCCTTGAAGACGCTTGTCACCACGATGAATGCCAATGACTGCAGCATTAAACATGGTACGAAAATCGACACCTTGTAGGGTTTTGCCAGCTAATTCGGATTGATTCGAGATGATCACTTCTACGAGATGATTGTTGAAAGTTTTGGCCGCGCTTTCATCGCCAACGCTCAAGCCATGAAATTGTTGTAATGTTGATGCTTTGCTCATTTCTCCAGAAAAAATCAGTAAATCGCCAGCATAAATGGTTTCATTAGGTGAGACAGGGCGTATCAACTCCCCTTTACGTTCAATTTCAACTAAGTAAAGCCCATCCAGATGGCGCAATGCATTTTGTTCAATAGAATGGTCAATTAAATTAGAGCCAGGCTCTACCTGTGCAGTGAGAAAATAGCTATTTTCACCACTTAAGTGCTCTCCGCCCTGATGTTGTGGTAGTAATCGGCGAAACACATATAAGCAGCCTAGGCAAATCAGCGCCACAGGGACGCCAATTTTACTCATTTCAAATAAGCCTAATTCAGGCTGCCCGGCACCAATCATAAATGAGTTAACAACAAGGTTGGTGGAGGTGCCAATAAGAGTTGTGATGCCCCCAAGAATTGAGGCATAAGACAGTGGCAGCAATAGGCGAGATGCAGGGATCTGCTTTTGTTTGGCGATATGGCTTAGGAAAGTAGCGACCACGGCCGTATTGTTTAGAAAGGCGCTTAAAGTACTGGTGGTGAGAAGCAGTTTGGCTAAAGCTTGTCGCTCACCACCACTAACAAGCATCGCAGCTAGCTTTTCAAGCAGTCTCGATCGTTCAAACGCCAGTGAAACTAAGAGCAATAATACCAGCGTGGCTAGGGCTGGATTACTAAAGGCAGCTAGAAATTCTTGGCTTGAGACAATATTAAACACTAAGTAGGACGTTGCTAAAGCTGGGAAAGCATACATAGGTTTTACTCGACCACTTGCGACGCATACTAAAAGCCCAACAATACTTGCCAGTACTAACCAATCCACTTTGACCTACCTGTTACCAATAAGATGTTTTCCTTAATGTCTTGCTATTTTGGTTGATTTTTCAATAGACTGTCCACAAAGATTATGACCTACAGGTCATATAAATTAAAAAATGCATATTTTTCAATTACTTATTATTTTTATGTTAGTTAATTAATTATGCCAGCTAATATCAGCATTCAACTAAATCCAGCGAAATTGGCTGCGGTAAAGATGCGTTTACGTGGTGTTAAAGTGTCGGATGTGGCTAAGCAGACTGGGTTAAGTGCGCCAACCATCATTAAATGTCATAAGCTATTTCTGCGAGGCGGTTGGCAGGCTCTGGTAGATGAAAAGCGAGGTCGCCAGACAGGACAAGGCACCTTGTTGAAACAGGCTGAAGTTGATCAACTTGTCAATGCGATGCAGCAACCACAAGTTTGTTTATGGTCCTGTGAGCAAGTGGTTGAGTATGTTCGGGATGAGTTTTCTGTTGTTATCTCGGAGCGAACCGCAAGTCATCTATGTGAGCAACTTGGCCTATTATGGCAGCCTTGGTCGTTAACTCGTTTAGTCAATGTTGCAGGGCGACGTGCTTTAAAACGTGCGGGTGAATTGAAAGAAGGCGAACCAACATTGTATTTCGCTTATTGTCGCTCTGTTTGGCTACAGCAAGGTGAACAGCGCGTTCATCAAGTACAGCTGGCATTACAGACGCCGAAACATAAACGTCTTTGGTCCTTGTGTACATGGCCAACGGAAGATTGGCTAAAACAGACTTTGATATTGCTGCTAAGTCAACTGCCTCACACACAAAAAGGAAAACGCCCAATGAGATTGGTGTTGACGGGATTGGATTTATCTCGCGCTAGTGGTTTTAACAATTGGGCAGAAGAGCTCACGGAATCAGGGCAATTAGAGCTGTTGCTAATCAAACCTCAGCACAGCTTATTGCCAAGCTAAATAAATTATTAGATACAGTTGGATCCATTTTAAAAAGGGAGTATTTTATGTCGTCTTTGACGCATTTAAAGCGGTTAGAAGCAGAAAGCATTCATATCATGCGTGAAGTCGTCGCAGAGGCAGCTAACCCTGTCATGCTTTACTCTATTGGTAAAGATAGCGCCGTGATGCTGCACTTGGCCTTGAAAGCCTTTGCACCCTCAAAATTGCCTTTTCCATTGTTGCATGTGGATACTCGCTGGAAATTTCAGGAGATGTATCAATTCCGTGATGCGATGGCGCAGAAACATAATTTCCATTTGCTAGTTCATACCAACCCAGAAGGTATCAAGAAGGATATAAATCCATTTACCCATGGTTCGGCATTACATACGGATATCATGAAAACTGAAGGCCTGAAGCAAGCGTTAAACGAGCATGGTTTTGATGTGGCTTTTGGTGGGGCGCGTCGTGATGAAGAAAAATCGCGTGCCAAAGAACGTATTTTCTCATTCCGTACAGCAGATCATCGTTGGGATCCAAAAGCACAGCGCCCAGAATTGTGGAAGCTGTACAATACCCGTAAACATCAAGGCGAGACTATTCGCGTATTTCCATTGTCTAATTGGACAGAGCTGGATATTTGGCAATACATTCATCTAGAGAATATTCCCATTGTCCCTTTATATTATTCAGCACCGCGTCCAGTAGTTGAGCGAAATGGTACCTTGATTATGGTGGATGATGAGCGCATGCCATTGAAAGATGGCGAAGTTCCTATGATCAAGAATGTTCGTTTTAGAACGCTAGGTTGTTACCCCTTAACTGGGGCGGTTGAATCAAAAGCTAACACGCTTACCGATATTATTCAGGAAATGCTACTGACCAAAACATCTGAACGTCAAGGGCGTGTGATTGACCATGACTCTGCAGCGTCAATGGAGAAGAAAAAACAAGAAGGATATTTCTAATGACGAATGTTTCAGATTTGATCGCAACCGATATCGAGCAATATCTAGCTCAGCATGAGAACAAAAGCTTGCTGCGTTTTATTACCTGCGGCAGTGTTGATGACGGTAAAAGCACGCTTATTGGCCGCTTGCTTTATGATTCAAAAATGTTGTTTGAAGATCAGCTTAGTGCCATGGAAGCAGACTCCAAGAAATATGGCACACAAGGTGAAAATATTGATTTTGCCTTGTTAGTGGATGGTTTGGCGGCTGAGCGCGAGCAGGGCATTACTATTGATGTGGCTTACCGTTTTTTCTCAACTGAACGTCGTAAGTTTATCGTCGCAGACACGCCTGGGCACGAGCAATATACACGCAATATGATTACCGGTGCATCGACTGCAGATACAGCTATTCTAATGGTAGATGCGCGTCACGGCATCATGACCCAAACTCGCCGACATAGTTTCTTAATGTCTTTGATCGGTATTAAAAAGATCGTTGTTGCTGTAAACAAGATGGATTTATTGGAATACAGTAAGTCTACCTATTATCACATTTGTGATGACTATCAAAGCTTTGCTAAGGAACTTGGTTTTGAGGAAGTTGTATTTATTCCTATGTCGGCTTTAAAGGGTGATAACATTACTCAGCCTAGCTCGCATACACCATGGTACAACGGCCCAACATTGATGGGGTATTTGGAAACGGTTGAAGTGAGTGACGATCGCTTGCAAAAGCAATCCTTCCGTATGCCTGTACAATGGGTGAATCGACCTAACCTTGATTTTCGAGGTTTTGCTGGCTGTATTGCTGGTGGTGAGATCAAAGTAGGTGATTCGATTCGCGTTCAACCTTCAGGTAAAACAAGCACGGTTGCTTCTATTTATACCTACGATGGGAATTTGCCATCGGCCGTAGCGGGTCAGTCTATCACCCTAACATTGGACGATGAGATCGACATTTCCCGTGGTGATGTGATTTCTGGCATTGATCAACCTGCGCAAACAGGCCAGCAATTCCAAGTCAATCTAGTGTGGATGAGTGAAGAGCCGCTTTACCCAGGTCGCCCGTATCTTTTGAAGATTGGTACACAAACCGTGCAGGCAACGGTGACGGAGATTCGCCATCAGGTTAATGTTAATACGCTTGAGCATATGGCTGCTAAGAAGCTAGAACTTAACAGCATTGCGGTTTGTAATATCAATCTAAATCGCGCTATCGCCTTTGACCCATACGAGCATAACCCTGACACAGGTGGTTTTATCTTAATTGACCGTATGTCAAATAATACGGTGGCTGCGGGTATGATTAATTTTGCGCTGCGTCGTAGTCAGAACATCCATATGCAACATATCGATGTTAACAAGCAAGCACGTTCAGAATTAAAAGGCCATAAGCCTTGCAGTATTTGGTTAACAGGGTTGTCAGGCTCGGGCAAATCAACTATTGCCAACCTTGTTGAGAAAAAACTTCATGCGCTTGGTGTTCATACTTACCTGCTAGATGGCGATAATGTACGTCACGGACTTAACCAGGATCTTGGCTTTACCGATGATGCCCGAGTTGAGAATATTCGCCGCGTAGCCGAGGTGGGTAAGCTTATGGTGGATGCGGGACTGGTCGTGATCAGTGCCTTTATTTCGCCATTCCGTTCTGAGCGTAATATGGCGCGTACTATTTTAGCGGATGACGAATTCTTTGAAGTATTTGTAAGCACTCCGTTAGATGTCGCCGAGAGTCGCGATCCAAAAGGCCTTTATAAAAAAGCTCGCCGTGGGGAGCTAAAGAACTTTACCGGTATTGATTCTGCTTATGAAGCGCCTGAAACTCCTGAAGTGTTAGTGGATACCACTAAGCTTTCTGCAGATGAGGCGGCTGAAGAAATCATTCGTGCACTACAAGATGCTGGAAAAATTCCAGCTCAACAGTAAGGGAAATATATTGAATAACTTTACGATTCAACAGATTAATGAAATCTCCGTGCTGGCTGGGGAAGCCATCATGGAGATCTATGAAAATGGCGATTTTAGTGTTGATTTTAAATCGGATGAATCGCCACTAACGGCAGCAGATAAAGCCGCTCATATTGCTATCGTACAGCGTTTAGAGAAATTGACTCCTAATATTCCAATTCTTTCTGAAGAGGCGGTCGAGGAGTTTAGTGGTGCGAACGCACAAGGCGAATATTGGTTAGTGGACCCTTTGGATGGTACTAAAGAGTTTATTAAACGTAATGGCGAGTTTACCGTTAATATCGCTTTGATCCGTGATGGTGTGCCTGTGTTGGGTAGCGTATATGCACCAGCGACTGAAACGCTTTATTACACCGATGAAAAGGGCGCTTTTAAAAAGCAAGCGGATGCTGGCGCGCAAGCCATTCAAGTGTCTTTACATCAAGAAGGGCAAGAGTGGCGTGTGGTGGGCAGCCGTTCTCATGCTAGCCAAGAGACCTTGGATTACTTGGCTGATATCGGTGACTATGAAATGGTGCCAATGGGCAGTTCACTGAAACTTTGTTTAGTGGCCGAAGGTAAGGCGGATTTGTATCCTCGCTTCGGTTTAACTTCGCTTTGGGATACGGCGGCTGCGCATGCCGTGGTATTGGCAGCGGGTGGAGAGGTGATTACGCCTGAAGGGGAACCTCTTTCTTATGCTGATACGAGCAAGGTTTTGAATCCTTTCTTTATTGTTCGAAATCCACATGATTGGAAATAAGTAACTGGTACGACCCGAGTCCGTTCGGGGATGTGAGGATCAGGAGATGGGTCGTACGACCCGGCTTCGTCCGGGGAAGCAATGCCTCAATCGCGGGATACAACCCGCTCGTACGACTCGGCTTCGTCCGGGGAAGCAATGCCTCAATCGCGGGATACAACCCGCTCGTACGACCCCATCCCAACCTTCCCCTTGAAAAGGGGAAGGGGCTAATATTCCGCGATGTAGTCTTCGGTTGCGAGTCGGAACTCGCTCCTACAAATTGTATCCGTTTGGGTTGTTTTTCTGCCAGTTCCAAGAATCTCGACACATGGTTTCCAGGTCGAGCTCTACTTGCCAATCCAGTTGTTGCTTAGCCTTACTAGCGTCCGCATAAAACTCTGCGATATCGCCCGCACGGCGTGGGACGATTTCAAATGGAATAGTTTGTCCGCTAGCATTTTCAAAGGCTTTGATGACTTCTAGTACGCTGTAGCCTTTGCCCGCACCGAGATTGTAGGCTTGGATTTCAGGGGCACTGGTGTTATGCAGCTTTTCGAGGGCTTTTAGGTGTCCTTTAGCAAGGTCGACCACATGAATGTAATCGCGTCTGCAGGTACCATCAGGGGTAGGGTAGTCACCTCCAAACACACTTAATTTCTCACGTTTGCCGACGGCAACCTGGGTAATAAAGGGCATTAGATTATTAGGCATACCATTTGGATCTTCGCCAATCAGGCCGCTTGGGTGTGCGCCAATAGGATTAAAGTAACGCAATAGGGCAATATTCCAGCGAGGGTCAGCGATAAACGCATCCTGTAGGAATTGCTCAATCATTACTTTAGTTCGACCGTAGGGGCTGGTTGAGGATAGAGGCATGTCTTCGATGTATGGAATAGAGTTGTTGTCACCATAAACGGTGGCAGAGGAACTAAAGACTAGGTTAAAAACGCTTGTTTGTTGCATACATTCAAGCAAGATCAGTGTTCCTGTAAGGTTATTGTGATAGTAGCTCAGTGGAACCTGTGTGGATTCGCCAACGGCTTTTAAGCCTGCAAAGTGAATTACGCCATCAATATCATGCTGCTGAAATACTTCGGCTAATGCTGATTTATCCAGTAAGTCGATAGTATAAAAGCTTAAACTCTTACTGGTAATTTGCTCGACTCGTCTTAGTGATTCAGCATTTGAGTTGCAAAGATTATCAACCACAACAACGTGGTAACCTTGCTCAAGTAATTCAACACATGTATGGCTACCGATAAAGCCTGCACCGCCAGTCACTAAAATGGTTTGCATTTTTAAGAATTCCCTTATTTTTCATGCATCTATAAAGCTGCTTATGTACAATCAGGCACATCATACATGATTTGGAGTTTGCTGTGCCTTATTGGTTACGTTTTCTTATGATTGGTCGTCGTGTGCCATCAGTATGGTTGCTTCGACCTTTATCTATCATTACTGCCTATCTATTGGCAGTAAAAGCGCCTGAAATTGAAAGCGCAGATCAGCGTGTATTCAGTTACATCGGTCTATCAGCTGTATTGTTATGGTGTTTTATTTGGTTGGTGTGGCATCTGCGGGATCGCTTAAATCGAAAATAACGGCTTAGACGGATACGAACTGTTACATATGTTCACTGCCTTTGGTAGTATCCACCTACCATTGCGCGTGTATACGGAAATAGAGAAGATTAAATACCATGGCAAAAACGATTAATGAGCGCCTGCAAAAAGCTGCAAAGGCGTTTGAAAAGCAAGATTTTGAGAAAGCCGAGAAGCAATACCGTAAGGCTTTAATGGCTCATCCACGTAATATGGGCGCCAATATGGGGTTGGTAATTGTACTAAACCGCACCCAGCGCTCAAAAGATGCTCTTAAAATACTTAAGAGTGTATGGGAGATAGCGAAGTCGAACACTGAACTTCCAGCTTCCGCGAAAGCTTCCGTACTAGTGCAAACAGCTATTGCACAGCAGCAATTGGGCATGCTCAAAGAAGCACTTAATTCCTTTCGTGCGGCCTATTCGTTGACACCAACGTCTGAGCTGCAGTCTTACATTCAAAAGCTCCAAGGTTTACTAGAGTCTCCTGAGCCTCTACAAAACTTGATTGATCAAGCTACTCAGAAACGCCAACAAGGCGATTTCCCTTCAGCAGCAAAACTGTACGAAGCAGCGCTTAAGATGAATGCTGACTCCCCAGAAGCATTGCATGGTTTAGGTATGACTTATCGTCAACTTGGTGCTCCAGAAAAAGCACTGCCGTTTGTACAGCAGGCTATTATTTTAGCGCCTGATCGTCATGATTTTTACAATGATTTAGGTATGCTATTTCAAGACCGTGATGATCTTAAAAAGGCAATTACCTTCCATAAGCGCGCTTTGTCTTACAAACCAGAGTTTGTACCAGCTCTAATTAACTTGGGAGTTGCCTACAAGCGTTCAGGTCAGTTGAATGAAGCGGTTGCTTCCTATCGCGCTGCGATTGAAGTAAACCCAAATATTCCTGAGGCGCATAACAACCTTGGCAATTTGCTTCGAGTTCAAGGTGATCATGCGGGCGCCAAAGAGTGCTTAATGAATGCTTTGAAATTGCGTCCGAATTATCAGGATGCAATTAATAACCTTAAAGAATTAGAGCAAACGCTGAACGCTTAGTTTGATCTGATCTCATCGCAACCTTCCTCTTGAAAAGGGGAAGGTGCTTCTTGAACGTGAGATCTCATCCCATCAATATATGAATTGTCTCGCAGAAATGCTGATGCCCTGTGCGACTTGTAACAATTTCGAAACCTTTTTCTGCTTTCTTTTGAAACATCTACGATGTTTCGTGAGCTCTCTAGCATTCCGATTTCAAATAATTTGAGCGTTATCCCTATCAAGTGAAGGTGAATTCTTCTTCATAAATACATGAGTGAAGATGTTCGAAACCTTGAGCACATTATACGCACTTTACAAGTGTTTTTGGGGCGAGCCTTGCCTCCTCGTTAAAGCAGGCTCTGATAAGAATTTTCAATCAAAATTAGTACTTTATCTTTGCTCGATGCCGTATTTTTTGACTAATTAGTATTTTGATATATGGCGGTATGAGATAGAATCGAAAGAGCCTGAAGTGTTAAATTTTTCCTGCTCTCTGTTGTTATGATCGTTATGCCTGTTTCTCCATGAAGCGGCAAGACGATAGCCAATGGCGTAAGACTGCAAGAAATGTTTCATGTAAAGGCATTTGATAATCACTCTAGTTCGAGGGGTGTTTAGCTTAATCGAACTTGACTATGTTTCTAATGCTCTTAGGGTGTTAAGGAAATCAATTTGTTGTATAGGAGAATACAATGGCAACAGTAGCTGGCGGGTTAATTGACCAAGCCGTAGTTAATTCAGATGGCAGTACCATTACTGCGTCTACTCTTTTGGAAACAATCGGCGTTCAGGTGACGGCGGCTCAAGATGGCTCTGCCGCTCAAGTAGTAGGTGGTGGTCGTCTTGCTGATGCTGTGACAGCATTATTAGGTGCTGGTAATAACGTATCTGTTAGCACTCAAGTTGGCGCTACAGTCGTTACCGGCCAAGTAACTAAGGCAAGTGGTATTGTTGAAACAACTTCAGCTGCATCTTTGACTGCTGAAGCGGGACAACAAGCGACCGCTCAAATTAACATGGGTGATAACGCTACTATCGCTGTAACGGGCAATGCAGGTACAGCTGTTGCGGGCAAAAAAGCGACTGCTGAGACTGTTGATGCAGCAACTCAAACAGCTCAAGAGCAAGTGGCTGAGCTTGCACGTAACTTAGGCTCTAGTGATGAAGATTCTGCGGTAGTACGTGAATCTTACAACGCTAAGCTAGCTAAGCTTACTGCTAATGCGTTTAACCAAGTTACTGTTAGTGGCGGTTCTGATACCGTTGTTGGTGGTAACGGTGATGACGCTCCTGCTGCTCCTAAAGTTGGTATTGAGATGCTTTCTCTATCTAACTCTGATGCTGGTGACATCACGATTGTTGGTGCAGCTAAGGTAGTGGGTGAAAGCACTGTAACCATGCTAGACATCTTTGATGTTCAGTCTGGTTCTGCAGTTAAAGTTAGTCAGATGGAAAACGTACTGTTGATCGGTGGTGGTCGTGTAGAAGTTTCTGATGACACTAACACAACTATTTTCGGTGATGCTGCAGACCAAATCATTGTTGGTGGTGCTGGTAACGACACTCTAGTTGGTGGTGGCGGTAGCGACTCTCTAGTGGGTGGTGATGGTCAGAACACCTTCGGCTTTGAGTCTATCGGTAACTACACGATTGCTGACTTTGGTGCTAATGACGATAAGATTTCGTTTGGTGATGCAGGTATTCAATCACTTGAGGATCTTGCTCAAATCATTACAGGTGCAGCTGACGTTGATGGTAATGCTGTGTTTACATTCTTCTCGGGTGCAAACGCGACAACAATTACCCTAGTTGGTATGTCTGTTAATGACATCACAGCAGATATGGTGAACTTTGATCTTTAATTAGATCGGGTTACATCGTTTTGCTAGGAGCTCACTTCGGTGAGCTCCTTTTTTTAAATTGATAACTACCTGAAAGGATCCTTATAAATGGATATTCTATTTCTTCATCCATCTTTCCCGGGGCAATTTTCACGTTTAGCACCATTATTTGCTAAGAGCAATGGCATAAGCGTTTGCGCAATGGGAGACTCGGAGATGATGAAGATTACCGAAGAGATCCCTAATATCCCGCTGATAAGGTACACTGTGCCAAAGTTGAATGGCGAAGGCGTTCATGCTTATGCCCATAACTTTAATAACGCAATGCAGCGTGCAACGGTAGTGGCTAACACGCTAATGGAGCATAAATATCAAGGCTATGAGCCTGATATTATCTTTGTACATCCAGGCTGGGGTGACTCTCTCTTCCTCAAAGAAGTCTATCCTCATGCAAAAATAATTGGTTTGCTTGAATTCTATTATCATTTTCGAGGGGCTGATGTGGGCTTTGACAGTGAGTTCCCCCCGACTATTAATGACGTATTCAATGTTAAAGCGATGAATGCAACACATGCTTTAGCGCTGGAAAATTTAGACAAATGCTTTTCACCTACCGAGTGGCAGCGCAGCCGTTTTCCAAAAGCATATCAAGACAAAATTGATGTTATTCATGATGGTATCGACACCGATATGGTGAAGCCAGATCACTCGGCAATATTTAGGTTACCAAATGGTTCAGAGTTAACTGCTAAAGATGAAGTAGTGACTTTTGTTAACCGAGATTTAGAGCCTTATCGTGGTTATCATAAATTTATGCGTGCATTACCTTCCATTTTGAAAGAACGTCCAAATTGCCAAGTAATCATTGTTGGTGGAGATGGTGTCAGTTATGGCAGAAGAGCACCTAAAGGTACAACTTGGAAGCAACGTTTTTTTGATGAAGTCAAAGACAAGCTTGATTTGTCCAGAGTGCATTTCACCGGGAAACTTCCTTACAGTGATTTTTTAAAAGTATTGCAGATCTCAAGTGCGCACATCTATCTGACGTATCCTTTTGTTCTTTCTTGGTCCATGCTTGAAGCCATGTCTTCTGGCTGCATTGTTATTGGCTCTAATACTGCACCTGTAGAGGAAGTGCTTGTAGATGGTGAAAATGGTTTCTTAGTGCCGTTCGATGATGCAGAGCAACTTAGCAATAAAGTGATTGAAGTATTAGCCAACAATAGTGAACTAGAACATATTCGTGAAAATGCTCGTTCAACTGTTATTAATAAGTATGACTTTAAGCAAGTAACCTTGCCGTTATTTGCCAAGCTGATTCAATCTTTAGAATAAACATGAATATCAATTTAGGGATTTAAATGGCACAGTTTCATTTTGTTGAAGATTACGAGCGCTACGTCAAGGAATTACTTGAAACCTACCCAATAGATCAAGCTATGGAGCTTGCGGTAGGAGGTAATTACGAGTTATTAGGACAAATACAAGCGTCTCTTCTTGAAAAAGTTGGTTTTACAGATAGCACTACGATTTATGATCTTGGCTGTGGCAGTGGTCGTTTATCTTCTGTGCTTCATAAGTATGCCCCCAACTTGAACTACACAGGCGTTGACGTTGTGCGAGTTTTACTCGAGTACGCAAAAATTAAAGCGCCTAACTATCGTTTTATTTTGAACCCTGAGCTTAATATTCCAGCTGAGAGTAACTCGGTGGATATTATCTCCGCATTTAGCTTATTTACACATCTTCTTCATGCAGAAAGTTATATTTATTTGCGAGAAGCACAGCGTGTATTGAAGCGTGGTGGCAAGATTGTGTTTTCATTTCTTGAGTTCAATGAGTCGATTCATTGGGATGTATTTGAGCAAACAGTTGATACAACAAAGAATCAAGAATCGACTCACCTCAATATGTTTATTGAGCGTAATACCATTGAACTTTGGGCTAATAAGCTAGGTTTTAGCGTAGATATGTATCTAAGTGCGACAACGCCTATTTGGCAAGGGCAGCCACTTGGTCAATCTATTGCTGTATTAAGAAAGGTTTCTTAAGTAGGGTGGATGGAGTTAGTGAGCAATTCTGTTTTAGATGAAAGCAGCAAAGTTAATCATATTAGTTTAGCAGAGGGTGCCGAGAGCAGGGCTGATTATGTAAGTGCTGTACTGCATTTTACTGTCGCTTTGAAGATACACGACACTCCCAAAGGGCCTGTACTTGATAAGCTTTTGAAGGCTTACCACACGTTAGGCGGGGCGCTCCATAAAAACGCTAAACTACTGAATAGTTCTGATGGCTTAATCCACTCTTCTGGTTTTACCATGAATGCCTCTGAAGTTGAGCGAATCGCTAAAACCATTCATAAGAAAGGCCTCGAAGATCTAATCAAGAAAGCTAATTTACTAGCCAATTCAGAAGTATTAGATCCTGCATTTGTTGGCAAGCAGATAGGAAAACAAACAAGCTGCCCCTTTGAAGCTGCATTTGACTTCTACACTCACTTTCACCAACGACTCCAGCCGAACGTCTACTTTAACCCATTGTTCTACAGTGCTATCAATGAGCTGGAAGCTGGGATAGACCCTGTATACCATTATTTGACCAATGATAAACAGGGGCTGCAGTTTCATCGGCTGTTTGATCGAGAGTGGCTGGCAAGTGTTGATCCCAGCATACAAGAAGTGGACTGTCCGATTAGCTACTATTGGAAGCATTGCTACACAAAAGGGATTACTGCTTGTGACCCCAGCAAAGTTATTATTGATGATAGGGTAAAGCAGTTCTTTTTTTATGAGACAACACTACCTTTTTTATCAAGCTATGTTGGGATCAAGCAGGTAAAATCAAAACTGCAGTTGACTACAGAAATCGATCCGCAGGTATTAAGTCAGCTAACTGCTATAACCGATTTCTTTGAAGGCAATAAAGCATTACCGCATTTTATCCCAATTGATTTCAATCCTGATGATTATCTAGACATCCATAAAGATATGATGATGAAGTATCAGGAAAGTCCATTTGATAGTCTAGGTCATTATCTGCTTCATGGCATTTTTGAAGAGCGACCTTACAGCCTGCAAGAAAGGTTTAGTTACCGTATAGCCAAAAAAAGGACATTTGATACGACTCAGTTAGAATCTTTCAGGGAGAAAAAGCCTCTATGTGTATTAATGCATTTATACTATGTTGACTTGTGGCCAGTTCTTAAAAGCTATATTGATAATATCGATGTGGAGTTTGATCTGCATATCAACATGGTGGATTCAACTTGGACAAATGAGGCAGTTTGCCTGATTCGTAAAGATTACCCCAGCGCCGTAATCAAAATCTCACCTAATGAAGGGCGTGATATTGGTGGTTATTTCAATTTACTTAAAACCATCAAAGTAGATGAATATTTGGCATTTATTACTATGCACAGTAAAAAAAGCCAGCATATATCTGAGCGAATGCTAGTAACCTGGCGTACTAACTTACTTCAAGCTATCTTGGGCTCAAAAGAGACTGTGAAGAACAATCTAGCTGCTTTTATTAGTGATCCGACGGTCGGCATTATTGGTTCAGCATTGCATCGTGAAGATGCTATTGGCCAAAATGCAGAGGGCTACGAACAGCTACTGGATCTTTATCGAATCTCAGAAAACAACCGTGACTGTGAATATGTCTCTGGCACCATGATGATGCTACGCTCAGATATTATGAAACGTATTTATGAGGTAGCTAAAAACCTATCCTTTAATAATGCTGACAATAAAGGCTTAGATTTCTTAATAGACGGTCAGCTAGAGCATGCCTTAGAGCGGGTTTTTGGTAATGTTATGAAAGAGCTTGGTTACAAGTTTTATTGGGGTTAGGTCATGCGTATCCTTTTTGTACTTCACGATTTAAGCCTAACCGGCGCACCAAAGATTGGTCTACAAATGGCAGAGTTGTTTGCAGAACAGGCTGAGGTATATCTTGTCGCACGACAAGATGGCCCTTTACGAGATCAAGTGAACGGCGCTGCATTTTCTGGTGTCGTCGTCGATGATAATTTGCATGAATCAGTTCATGAAGATCGTTTGAAACGAATTGAGTACGCAGTAAACCTTATCAAAGAGATCCAGCCAGATCTGGTTTATGCAAACTCAATTGCCTCAGGGGATTGGGTCAGTGCAGCAAAAGAAGCAGGTGTGCCTTGTGTATTGCATATCCATGAAATGAAAGAAGGGATGCTTGCCCTGCAACGCAATGACTTATATAACCCCTATGATTTTGAGTCCTGCGCCTACACTGTGTTCGCTTCGCAAGAAAGTCTTCGCGACTTTCAGCTTTTATTTGGTCAATCCGAAAATACCTATAACTTTGGCGTCGGGGTCGATGTTACAGCCATTGAACGGTTATCTGCATCTAAGCCGGATAAGGCGGTCAATGTATTTGGCCAAGCTTTATCCAAAAAGAAAACTCGTAAGCGAATTGTAATGTGTGGCACCGCAGTACCGAGAAAGGGTAGCGACCTTTTTTGGGAAGTAGCGAAAGCCTTACCGCAATATGATTTTCTATGGGTGGGTAGTTGGAATGATGATGACTTTGTGCAATTCCATAATCATGCTTTAAAGCAGAATAAGAAAGACCCTCTAAGAAATTTGTATTGGACCAATACTACGAGCAATCCTTATCCAGCACTTAAAACAGCGGACCTATTTGCCTTAACCTCTAGGGAAGACCCAAATCCTCTAGTTGTATTGGAGTCCATGACCTTAGGTATTCCTGTAGTGGCATTTTGTGGTACTGGTAGCTCGCACCACCTGACAAGCAAATATGGTTATACGTTGTCGGGTGAAGTGAATGCTGAGAGATTGGCAAAGTTCTGTGATCGATTACTGGAAGGTGGTGATAACATAGCGAATATTCCAGATACGATAAAAACTGAACTGGATTTATCAAATAAAACCTTCGAGCTTTATAAGCTGATTAGTGAAGTGGTAAATCCTCGTTAATATCAAACCGTATATTCTCGACTTGCATCGGTAGGTAGGGGTGGGAGGTATTAGG
Organism: Marinomonas sp. HM11-D; assembly: GCF_057626615.1. Taxonomy (NCBI): domain Bacteria; kingdom Pseudomonadati; phylum Pseudomonadota; class Gammaproteobacteria; order Oceanospirillales; family Oceanospirillaceae; genus Marinomonas; species Marinomonas sp. HM11-D. The sequence goes on from NZ_JBMMKT010000025.1 coordinate 22,303, forward strand.
TGATAGAGAGTCCGCATCCCCGGACGAAGCCGGGTCGTACG
>NZ_JBMMKT010000026.1:0-9105 GCF_057626615.1 Marinomonas sp. HM11-D
GTTTTCTATTTTTGCCTTTTAGGCAATCCTTTCTTAGCAGTTCAAATAGTTATTAAAAATCATCCTTTTATATTTCCTCTATACTGAATTAATTTACTGTATTTTTCTATTCGTGCATTTCGTATTTTGCACTTGGAGTTTCTCATGCCAAAAACCAATGTGTGGCGTGTGATTCGCTCTGTTTTACAGGCAATGATTGGAGTGCAGAGTGAGCGTAATCGCCAACAAGATTTTTCCTCGGGTAAAGCCAGTCACTTTATTGTCGTCGGTATTTGTGTGGTGCTAGTGTTCATCTTAAGTCTGATCTTGCTTGTCAAAACTATCATGTATTTCAGCTAGTTAGCTTCTATTGATAGAAATGTTTTTGGCTAGAGTTGATCTCTTGTCATGTTCTGATTGATCCCTATTACTCGTCATTGCTCTTATTTTTTCTCTTTTCATTTCACGGCAATTTGTCACTGGCAAAGTTTTAATTGCTTCCTATACTCATCCTAACGTCATTTAAAAAATCATTGTTTTTTGTCAAAAAAGTTAAGTGTTGTGCCTAGCCAAGGTCTGTGACATTTGTCACTACGCTGTAGGCCTTAGTTCTCAAAGATAATAATAAAATTGTTAGGACTATGACTGATGCTTAAAAAAGGACAGCTTATTCTCTTAGGGGGAATATCTCTGTATTCATCCTCTGTGTTCGCCGATTGGCAGGTGAACATGGGAGCGGGTGTGACGGAGGTAAGTCGCTCAATTTATGCTTTGCATATGCAGATTTTTTGGATCTGTGTTGCCATTGCGGTTGTGGTCTTTAGCGTGATGTTTTGGTCTATCTTCCGCTACCGCAAGTCCATCGGCGCCAAAGCAAAGCCCTTTCATGAAAATACCTTGGTCGAATTGGCTTGGACCATAGTCCCTGTTGTAATTCTTGTCGCAATGGCGATCCCTGCGACTGCAACGCTCACCGATATGTACAACACCGATGACTCTGAGATAGATGTTCAGATCACGGGCTATCAGTGGAAATGGCAGTATCAATACCTTGGTCAAGATGTCTCCTTCTTCAGTAATCTCAACACCCCGATAGAGCAAATCACTAATCAGCAAGAGAAAGGAGAGCATTACCTATTGGAAGTAGATGAGCCTTTAGTGCTGCCAGTGGGTAAAAAAATCCGTTTTCTGTTGACCTCCAATGATGTCATTCACTCTTGGTGGGTACCTGCGCTGGCGGTTAAGAAAGATGCCATTCCAGGCTTTATCAATGAAACCTGGGCAAAGATTGAAGAAGAGGGAGTCTATCGCGGGCAATGTACTGAGCTGTGTGGCAAAAATCATGGCTTTATGCCGATCGTGGTTCGAGCGGTATCGGAAGATGAATACCAAAGTTGGCTAGTGGCGAAACAGGAAAGCATCGCCAGAGAGCGTGCCGCCGCCGAGCGTGTTTGGAGTATGGAAGAGCTCTATCAAAGAGGTGAGCAGGTCTATTTGAAAAACTGTGCTGCCTGCCACCAAGCAGGCGGGCAGGGTATTCCGTCTATTTTCCCAGCATTAAAAGGCAGTTCCATTGTGCGCTTCGATATGAAAAAGCACATTGATTTTGTCTTGAATGGTCGTCCTGGTACCGCGATGCCGGCTTTTAGAGCCCAGTTGAGTGAAGTGGACATCGCTGCGGTTATTACCTACGAACGCAATGCTTGGGGTAATGATACTGGAGAAATGATTGCTCCTCAGGAAATCAAATCCATGCTTAACGACGAAAGATAAAAGAGGTGTCTATGACGACTGCTGCATTGTCTGCTCATCATGCTCCACCGCGGGGAATTCGTCGCTGGTTGTACACGACGAATCATAAAGACATTGGCACCATGTATTTGGTGTTCAGCTTAGCGATGCTGTTTATTGGTGGTTCCATGGCGTTGGTGATTCGCATGGAGCTATTTGAGCCTGGGCTGCAAGTGGTGGAGCCTGAGTTCTTCAATCAGATGACTACTATGCATGGCCTGATTATGGTGTTTGGTGCGGTGATGCCGGCTTTCGTGGGACTGGCAAACTGGATGATTCCATTGATGATCGGTGCGCCGGACATGGCCTTACCTAGGCTAAATAACTTTAGTTTCTGGGTCTTACCTTTCACCTTTACCATGATGCTATCCACCTTGCTAATGGATGGCGGTGCGCCAAATTTCGGTTGGACATTCTACGCCCCGTTATCCACTACTTATGCGCCGCCAAGCGTGACCTTCTTTATATTCTCCATCCATATGGCGGGGATCTCTTCCATCTTAGGGGCGATTAATATCATTGTCACCATTATGAATATGCGTGCGCCGGGCATGACCTATATGAAAATGCCGCTGTTCGTATGGACTTGGTTTATCACTGCCTTCTTGCTGGTGGCCGTGATGCCTGTGTTAGCCGGTACGGTGACCATGATGCTGACGGATATCCATTTTGGTACCAGCTTTTTCTCGGCTGGTGGTGGCGGTGACCCAGTATTGTTCCAGCACTTGTTCTGGTTTTTTGGCCACCCTGAAGTCTACATCATGATCTTGCCCGCCTTTGGCATTATCTCGCAAATTGTACCGACCTTTAGCCGTAAACCATTGTTTGGTTATGCCTCCATGGTATACGCCACCGCTTCCATTGCCTTGTTGTCGTTTACTGTGTGGGCTCACCACATGTTCGCTGTGGGGCTGCCGTTAGCCGCAGAGTTGTTCTTTATGTATGCGACTATGTTGATCTCCGTGCCCACAGGGGTAAAAGTGTTTAACTGGGTGGCGACCATGTTTAAAGGGTCCATCACCTTTGAAACACCGATGCTGTTTGCCATCGCCTTTATTGTGTTGTTTACCATCGGTGGTTTTTCCGGCTTGATGTTGGCCATTGCTCCGGCTGATTTCCAATATCACGATACCTACTTTGTGGTGGCCCATTTTCATTATGTATTAGTGCCGGGAGCAATATTTTCTATCTTTGCGGCAGTGTATTACTGGTTGCCGAAATGGACTGGCCATATGTACAGCGAGTTACTGGGCAAGTGTCATTTCTGGTGCTCGTTTGTCGGTGTTAATCTGACTTTCTTCCCGATGCATTTTGTTGGCTTGGCGGGTATGCCGCGTCGTGTGCCGGATTATTCGTTGCAGTTTGCTGACTTTAATATGATTTCCAGTATTGGTGCGGCGCTATTTGGTCTTTCCCAACTGATTTTTCTGGTGACGGTTGTGCGCTGCGTGTTAACCGGTCGTGCGGCGCCGGATTCTCCTTGGGAAGGCGCTCAAGGGTTGGAGTGGACCGTGTCGTCTCCTGCGCCCTACCACACATTTTCAAAGCCTCCGTTAGTGGAGTAGCACTATGACAAAAGTTGTGAAACAAACATTACGTCTAGTGGCTATTAGCTTGGGGATGTTTGCTTTCGGTTTTGCCTTGGTGCCACTTTATAACGTGTTTTGTGAAATCACGGGGCTAAATGGCAAGGTAGAACTGCGTCAAAGTGAAAGTAGTGTGCTGGTGGATAGGGATCGTCAGGTGACAGTGCAATTAATTACGGTCGCCAATGCTAGTATGCCGTGGCGCTTTGAAGCACTGCAGCAACAAGTCAGTTTTCATCCTGGAGAGGATGTTAAGGCTCTATTTCGAGTGCAGAACCTAACGAGCATGCAGATGGTTGGACAGGCTATCCCTAGTGTCAGCCCCGCAGAGGGTGCGCGTTACTTACATAAAATTCAATGTTTCTGCTTCGAGCGCCAAGTGCTTGAGGCAAATGAGACGAGAGATATGGTGGTGTTTTTTACAGTGGATCCTGAATTGCCTCAGGATATTCATAAGCTGAGTTTGTCGTACACCTTATTCGATATGACCACAGCGGACGCTGTGTCGAGTCGCTAACCGTTATGTAGGAGGATTTATGACTCCATCACATGAAAACTATTATGTTCCCGAGCAGAGTGGTTGGCCCATTTTGTCCACCGTAGGTTTAGCCCTAGTTGCCATGGGAGCCCCAGTGTTGTTGGCTGGCGGGACACCAGACTTTTTTGCGCTGGGGTTAATGATTTTGGCGTTTATCTTCTTTGGCTGGTTTCGACGGGTGGTGATCGAAAGTCGAAGTGGGCTCTACAGCGCACAAATGGACGTCAGTTTTCGCTTGGGGATGGGCTGGTTTATTTTCTCTGAGGTAATGTTTTTTGCCGCCTTCTTCGGTGCATTAATTTATGTGCGCAACTTTGCTGTGCCATGGTTAGGTGGTGCCGGTTCAAATGCAATGACAGGGCAATTATTGTGGCCTGACTTTGTTGCCACTTGGCCGCTTTTGGATACCCCCGCAGCAGGGTTTCAACGCCCCACTGAGATTGTTGATCCATTTCATCTGCCTTTGCTGAATACCATATTGTTGGTGTCTTCCAGTATAACCTTAACCATCGCCCATCACGGCTTAAAACAAGCAAAACGCGGGCAAGCAATGCTATGGCTGGCGTTGACCGTGGTGCTAGGGATTTCGTTTCTATGGGTGCAAGGAATTGAATATATCGAGGCTTACACCCAAAGCGGTTTGACGCTGCAGTCAGGTATTTATGGTTCGACCTTTTTTATCTTAACGGGCTTTCACGGGGCTCATGTCACCTTGGGCACTATTATCTTGCTGGTGATGTTGGTGCGTATGTTATGGGGACACTTTAATGCAGAGCATCACTTTGGCTTTGAAGCTTCAGCTTGGTATTGGCATTTTGTCGACGTGGTGTGGTTGGGGCTATTTATTTTCGTTTATGTGATCTAGCCCTGACGAAGAGTGGTTGGCCCATGGGGCTTTGGGGGCAATCTGTCCTGTGACAAAACCGTATGCGGTTAAACCAAGCAGTAATGTCGCGAGGAAAATGCGCAATTTTAATGAGGTAAGGAGGCGCTGTTTTTTGCTGTTGTCCTGAAACAAGAAATATAAGCCGCTGAAGAGGCTGATCAGCATGAGGATAAAGAGTGTGATGATGGCAGCAGACAGCATGTGAAAACCTATGTTGATCAGAGCAAATAAGCAATTTGGGTTAATGCTGCTGTGCGGTTTGTTGGTGACGCTGATGTGTAGCTTGGGCGCATGGCAGCTTAGTCGAGCTGATGAAAAGCGTAAGTGGCAACAGGCAGTGATGCAACCGAAAGTTTATTACGAGAATTGGTTTGCTCATATTCAGGATGGCAATTTGCTGAAAGTCACGGGACGTTACTTATCAGAACAGCAGTTTTTACTTGATAACAAGGTGGTAAATGGTGCGCCAAGCTACGATGTGGTGACTCCCTTTATGACGCTAGAGGGCGTGAGGTTTTTTATTAATCGTGGCGCCGTGAAAGCCTTGCCCAATCGCCAGCAACTACCTCAGCTAGAGGAGATGGAAGATAAGCCTGTTAGCCTGCTGGTACGAGTATATGTGCCGAGTAAGCGCGCATTTCGCTTATCCGATGCCCAGTATGCCAGCGCAGGTTGGCCGAAGAGGGTGCAATACTTTGACAGCAGCTATTTTGGTGAAATCGTTCAGCTATCTAAGCTGGAACGCGTCTTTCCTGCCGAAGTGAGATTGGAGCCGAATCAATATGGTGTGCTCAACCGCCATTGGCAAAGTGGTGTGATGACGTCGGAGAAGCACACGGCGTATGCTGTGCAATGGTTTGCTATGGCAGGGATGTTACTGTTTTTAATGGGGTATTACCGATACAAGAAGAAGCTCTAGGCAATGGGCACTAGGGCAAGGCTAGGTGTAGATGGATAAGGAGAGGGCTATGGTCACTACTGATAACCGTCGTCGAGGCCGATTTATCTTGCTGGCATTATTTGCGATAGGTTTCATTCCCATGCTGATTGCTTGGGGGATGGTGCTGGGCGGATGGCGGCCACCGAGTATCACTGCTCATGGCGAGGTTTTATCGCCACCGCTGCATTTGAATGATCCAGTAAGTGTTCCTTCCGAATCCTCACATTTGTGGCGCCTGCTAATTGTTGATCCAGCGTGTCAGCTGGAATGTCGAGAGCAACTTGAGCGCTTGCGCAAAATGCATGTGGCATTGGGGCGCCATGCGGAGGAATTGCAGCGTGTGCTGGTCTCCAATTCAGCTCATGAAGAAGTGATTGACCCTTTTTTGCTTCGTTGGTCATTGTCTGATGTGACTTTCGCTGAACGAGACAGCCTAGCTGAGTCTGTCTGGCTGGTGGACCCTAATGGCTGGGTGGTGCTGAGTTTTTCTCGAGATTTATCCGAAGCAAAGGTTTATGAAGACGTCCTTAAATTAATCAAAGCTCAGGCGCGGGGGTGAAGTATGTCCTCTCCACAGTTGTTGAAGCGATTAACTCTGATAGCAGTGTGTTTAGTTGTGGTGGTGATTGCGTTGGGGGCGTATACGCGATTAAGTCATGCTGGGTTAGGCTGCCCCGATTGGCCGGGCTGCTATGGTTTTTTAACTGTGCCGCAGACCGATGCTCAGTTGGCATTGGCGCAAGTACGTTTTCCAGAAGCGCCACTTGAGTCGGAAAAAGGCTGGTCGGAAATGATTCACCGTTATGCTGCTGGCACGGCGTTATTATTGGTTGCTGTGATGTTGTGGGTGGCGAGACGTGCCAAGTCAGAAGTGGCGACTGTGCCTGTGGGGCATGTTTTGACCATTTTCTTAGTGATGCTAGTGCAGGCGGCGTTTGGTATGTGGACCGTGACATTGAAACTCTGGCCACAAGTGGTGTCATTGCATTTGATTTTCGGTGTTACCACCTTGTCCCTGCTGTACTGGCTGTGGTTGCGTCAAACTTTACCGAAAAGTGATTTTACCAGTAGTTGGCCGGCCTTCTTTGGACTGGTGTTGGTGGTGCTTATTCTATTGTTCCAAATAGCTTTAGGTGGCTGGATGGCGGCGAACTATTCGTCGCTAGCCTGTCCTGATTTTCCTACCTGTCAGGGAAAATGGTGGCCTGAAGCAAATTTCCAACATGGTTTCGATCTGGGGCATCAGGAAATTGGTCCAAATTATTTGGGTGGTCTACTGTCTGGGGAAGGACGTATTGCTATACATCTGATGCATCGGATTGGCGCTTTGGTGTGCTTGGTTGCGATAACCTCTGTTGCCGTCTATATGTTTAACAAGCGTCGAATATTGGCATTACGATTAATGGCTTTGGTCTTTATTCAATGTTTATTAGGTGTTGCCAATATCATCTTTCACGTTCCTGTTTTTGTCGCTGTCTTTCATAATTTGCTGGCGGCTTCCTTGTTAGCCAGTATGGTTGAGGCGCTCTGCGTTGTATGGTCCGCCAGCAAACGAAGAGGAGGGGCTTATGTCTTCCATTACCGAAGTCAGTTCCACTGATGTTTCATGGAGAGACTACTATCACTTATGTAAGCCGCGAGTGGTGGCGGTATTACTGCTTACCGCCTTAGTGGGCATGTGTCTAGCGGACACACGTTTCCCTGATCCCCTTCTACTCGTTACTGCTTTATTGGGCATTGGTCTGTGTGCTTCGTCGGCGGCCGCCTTTAATCACGTGCTGGATCGTCGTTTTGATGCGCTGATGTCTCGTACACGAAATCGCCCATTACCGACTGGGCAGCTGCGTCCTATGCAAGCGATTGTATTTGCTTGCCTCATAGGAGTAACGGGCTTTGTCGTACTGTTTGAATGGGTGAATCCTCTTACGGCCTATTTAACTTTAGCGTCCTTGTTAGGCTATGCGGTCATCTATACCGCTTTCTTAAAGCGGGCCACACCGCAGAATATCACCATTGGCGGCTTAGCGGGGGCGATGCCGCCTTTGCTCGGTTGGGTGGCGATGACGGGGGAGTTTGTGTCGAATAGTTTATTACTCGTGCTGATTATTTTTGCTTGGACGCCGCCACACTTTTGGGCGTTAGCGATCCACAAAAGAAAAGAATATGAGCTTGCAGGTGTGCCTATGTTGCCGGTTACTCATGGAGTGGCTTTCACAAGGTTGCAGATTTTGTTGTACACGCTGCTATTAATACTTACGACGACACTTCCATTTGTGGTGGGAATGAGTGGAATTGTCTATTTGCTCGGAGTTGCGGTACTCAATGTACGTATGCTGATGTTTGCATTGCAGCTCTATAAAGAAGACGAAGCCATACCAATTAAGATGTTCTGGTATTCCATTCGTTACATCATGTGGCTATTTGCTTTGCTTTTGGTGGATCACTACCTAGTTGTCTAAGTAAGGGTCACTTAAACATGCATTGGAGGTCAATTATGTATGTGCAACATGTTTTTGGCTTAATAAGTCATCCTAAAGAGGAGTGGAGTGAGATCGTTGGTGAGCGTCATTCCATTGTTGAATGTTACACGCGCTATCTTATTTGGCTAGCAGCCATTCCTGCTTTATCACTGTTTATCGGCACAACGCAGGTAGGTTGGAGCTTGGGAAATGGCGATGTGGTACGTATGACGGTGGCGAGCGCGGTACCGATTGCGATTTCATTTTATGTGGCGTTGCTTGTTGCCGTTGCTGTGATGGCGTATGCCATGTATTGGATGGAGAAAACCTATGGTGTGACGGCTTCTCTTGATCGTTGCTTTATGGTGACGACTTATACCGCAACACCCTTGTTCTTATCTGGCTTAGCTGGTTTGTATCCTGTTATGTGGTTCGATGCACTGATCGGGTTGGCTGCCGTAAGCTATGCCATCTATCTGTTGCTTAAAGGGACACCCGTGCTAGGTCATATTTCTGAAGAGCGTGGTTTCTTGTTCTCTATGTCTGTGGCAACGGTTGGTTTGTGTGTTTTGGTAGGTTTATTAGCTTTTAGTGTCATCCTTTGGATGTCGGCTATGCCCCCTGTTTTTGTGCGATAAATATAAATGAAAAAAGATAAAGAAGTTTGTTGACGGGGCTCGATTCGTACGTATAATGTGCCTCCACAAATCAAGGAGACGCTCCAAACACTGGAGCGTTTCTTATGTAAGAGCCTAGCTCTTACAGCTGCTCTTTAACAATTTAGAACTTTGAAATAGACGATAATCAAGCGTCAAACCGGTGGAATCCGTTCTTAACCCGAATGAGATTCTATGATCGTAAATCCAATGCTGAACAAAAGCAGCACTGGTATGTAGTTCAAAGTAGCGACTAACTTCGGTTAGAAA
>NZ_JBMMKT010000027.1:0-8361 GCF_057626615.1 Marinomonas sp. HM11-D
TTTGTCCACAGAGAATCGCCATACGACTTCATAAAGTACGCTATTCATCCATGAGCATGTATAAAAATCCTGAGGAGGAAAATATCAAGAAACTGTAAAGACTGTCTAGCGTACTTAGTAAGATATAACCAACTAGATCAACATTTATATTAAATCGTCATTCAGAATGGTACGCATTGCGGTGAGTGTCACAATACCGTTATCAAAGCTACCACCTACGGGGTTCATAATATCTAGATAAAAGGTCTCATCTTCTTCTACCTTGTAATCACCCAGCACTTCGACTGCAATCACTGCATAGCTCTCATCATCATAAATATTGAGTGTTCCAGAGACCGCTAAATAATCTTCCCCTGCGGTCGCAGAGCCATCACGTGTTTGATAATCCACACTGAGAATCTCATCCGCCAAGCCACGATCACCATTAAAAGACACCATAAAGTAGGCGTAACTTGCACCGTTATTCCCTTCCTCCACTTCTAGCTCAACGTCAGCTGCTGTCTGAGGCGCATCTTCATAGTGATCGCGCACGCTCTGATCAATCCAGCGTTGGTAATAGCTCACCCGTTGCCAAGCAGCAATCTCACCAAAGCTACTATTATTCACCTCATCAATATCGGTGTCCGACCACCAAGTCGACACAGAGGCCGTATAACTCGCCACTCCCGCGATCAAACCATTAATGAATGCCGAACCACCACTGTCGCCTGGAGCAATTAGCCCTTCATCAGCGCCAAGCCCTAAATTATTCTCGCCTAACAACATACCCAAGGCATCGGTGGTCGCAGAGCCATTATCGAAGTCTGCTAGTAACTGTGTACCACTGACAGGCGTCCAAGAAATCTCACTTCCGAGACCTTGTTTGAACTCATCGCCCGTGACATCGAAGGTATTTTCAGCCTTATAACGAATCGAGTCAGTGCCGTTATAACGGGTGGCACTGCTGCCCAAGCCATATTGTCCATACCCTGCTGAGGTAAAGGTTTGGCCGACCTCATCGCTATCACGATAAATCTGATAACGCTCAGCTGTTGTCGGTGCTTGGTCTAACCAAAGAATCGCCAGATCATTATTGGCTAAGGCAATATTGGCGTTAGGGTGGACAAGATAATCAGAACTAAAAACACGCGTCTTTACGCCATTAATTAAAAAGGTCACCTCAGCGCTGGCAACCCCCTCTAGCAGATGGGCAGCGGTTAAAATCGCCCGACCATCATAGAGCAACGCCCCAGTTCCAACCGAGCCATTCGCGGCAATGCGAACCACACCATCGTAACCATTGTTGTAAGTACTGTAGCGCGTTGAAGAATAAGAAGACGCCGTGATCATAAAGCCACCCTATTTAAGAGAGGCTTTATAGTACCAAAGCGCTTCAAACAAAGCGTTTATTTATGTAGGAGGAAAGCCTACATCACCCAGCCTAAGGGCGGCGTAGGCAAGCTCGCAATTGGACGATAATTAGGATTTTGCAACATGCGTTTAAAAACACTGCGATGCCATAGAGGAGGGCTTGTTGGGCAAGGTTGATTATCACGCCAGACATAGCATATACGAGGCGCCAGTGTCGCATCGGCAAGCGTTCGTGCTCGGCGCTGCATGTGGATTTTACCCGTAATTGTCGGCGTCATTTCAAGCAGTCTAGACCAATGCCTACAACTGTCAGGGTCTGTATTTAACAGTGGTAATCGATCTACACGATAGTAAAGATGGGCTTTATTGAGATTTAGCTTTTTATGTAACCAATTAGACATAACGGAAAAGCTTAAATCCGCTAATGAATCCCTACGATAACCACCGCCAACGTCGCTATGCACGCCGGGTAACCATACCTCAGACACACGAGGATCAAGATTCATTAAGGTGGGACGAAACGCTAAACGTTGTTCATCGAGAGCCAGTAGATGCAATGCAGCATCAACACAATTCGGTAACCGGCCACCTTCTTCAAAAACCACTTCATTCCTAGGTCGCTTTGTCCGATTGAGATTCGGCAGTCCAATCGAAGCTACCGTATCCATTACCGCCTCAATTACAATTGGCTTCATTACATAAGGGTTAATCAGGGTAGCAAAACGTCTCGCCAAAGCTGCACCGCGACTGAAGCCAATCAGCACTATCTTCTCGATGGCATCATGATAGTGACACTGAAAATCGAACATAGCACGACTGAGAATCTGCGCTACATCGGCATTTTCAAAGGCAAAGGAAGCATTCAACCAACGCTCTAACGGACTACCATAGGTACCAATGCCAGAATAATAGAAAGATCGATTTGGCGAGCAAACACCCAAACGTCCATCAGACGATTTCAATCCTCCACCCATCAGCAAATGGGACTTTAAGACATTTGAAATGCTTTCGTCTTGATCATCCCGTGAATACGCATCTTCAGGCCCGTTATTAGTACCATCAAAATGAAAAAATAAGATCGTCATATTCCACTCCTATGCAACATCCTTGTTAGTCGTAGAGTAACCCTGCTAAGAAAAATTTATAAACAATATAACCTTACTATTTGCATGGTTTAATATTAAATATTGCCTTAGGACAATGTTTTGCGAAGGAAATGATTACTATGGAAGGCTACCCCAGTCCAATGAGATCTCTGGCTGGGGTGAAGATCCCCCTCCTATAAAAGGTGTGCTTTTGCTATGCTAATGCCCGCAATAGAGCCCCTTGAAGGATAGAAGTTTGAACCAGCCGATCAGCATGAGTTTTCACCAGCTCGAGCCTGCCTCACAAAGCAACGACAATAATTTCAATTTAATTCGCATGCTCTGTGCGTGGGGCGTTCTATTTGCCCACAGCTACATTCTTTCGGGATCAACGCAGCCGGTGATTGACCCATTTTATTACTTCTTCAATATTCATATGGGCACCTTTTGCGTCATTATCTTTTTTGCCATCAGTGGCTTTTTGATTCAACGCAGCATACTTCGCAGCAGTAGCTTGCTCAGCTATGCCAAAGCCCGCGCCCTACGACTTATCCCAGCGTTATTTATTGCGCTGCTATTAACGGTATTTGCCTTTGGGCCGGTTTTGACCGACTTATCAATCCATGAGTATTTTATAAGCCAAGAGACATGGCTCTATCTTTTGAATCTGAACCTACTCGATCCCGCAACACGCTTTAACTTACCGGGTGTTTTCCAAACTAATAACCCAATGGATTCGGTCAATGGTTCGATCTGGACGCTGCCATTTGAGACCTGGATGTATGTGATGACGGCCGTTTACTTTGTACTGCAGGCAACTGCAACGAAATACATCTGCCGCTATCAGCCTCTTATTAGCGTTCTCGGTATTCTTATCACAAGTGCTGTGATATTGGCCTTTGCGCAGCACTTTATTGACTCAAAACAGGTCGTTAACTTAGACATTCTGTTTTTTATCAGCACCTTTTTTGTGGGCGCTAATTTTTATAACTTGCGCCGCTACATTCCCTTATCTTGGTTGCTATCAGGTCTAGCATTAGCTGCGACACCGATATTAAAAGAGAGCCTGATCTATATCCTCTATCTGCCAATGGTGGTCACTTACAGCGTGATGGTGCTGGCTTATCGCTTAAATGGCAAAGTAAGAAGTTACAACAAGATTGGCGATTATTCTTACGGGCTGTATATCTATGCCTTCCCCATTCAACAGGGCCTGGTTCACTTCTTCCAATTAGACTTTATCCCTCTCGTGATCGCATCCACCGCACTGACCTTGCCTGTGGCGATGTTATCGTGGAAGTTTATTGAGTCACCTGCGCTTAAATTTAAAAGGTCAAAACCCGCTACTTGATCAATCTCAAAGCTTATTTATCAAACTTAAAAAGGACGTTATGTTTCAAAAATCTATCATCGCCTTAGCTCTTGTCTTAACTGCCAGCCACTCATTCGCCCAAGAAGCGACGCTAATCGCCCCCATGATCGAAGGCGCCACACTATGTCAATCTGCGATAGAGAATAGACAATTATTCAGCAGTGTTTCCGAAGGCATGAAATATTGCACTGACAGAAATGAAACAGGTAGCACACTACTGGAATCTAAACTGGCAAAACTTGGTCCAGCGACCAGTCCAAATGGACAATTTGAACTGGGTTATATGCTAGGCTTACCATTGCTTGCCTACGTAAAAATTGATGACCAAGGTGCTTTTAGCATTGATCAAGCTAGGATTAAAAATGACTTAAAACTGCTGCAAGAGTCTGATCGCAAAGCTGTTTTATACTTATTTTCCAATCACTTTATAAACTCAGACTATGCCGAGCAAGCCCGCCAGATCGCCAGTGATGCACATGAATTAATGACGCTCGCGGATGGCAGCAGCCCAGTGGATGGTTACTTCTCCTCCACCATTTACCCTTGGCGGGTCAACGCTCCTACATCAAAGTTCTCCCAAGCCCGCGCCTTAGCTACCAACGCCGTTATGGAAGAGCTATGCAGCATGCCAGAGAGTACCCAAGCAAAAGTCAAAGCCATCACTACATTGGGAGAAGTACACTACTTCTTTAAAAACTTTAAACAAGGTATGGGCTACAACAACGAGTATCGTATTACCGACTACAGCCCGGCATCGTTACAAGCGTTTCAAGATTGGTTAAAGGAAAAGTTTAATGACATCAGTCGATTAAACATGGCACTGAAGGCGGATTATCAAGACTTTAGCGAGATTCAATTCCCCAGCGAAAGTACCGTCGCACTTGAAAACAAAAATTCATTACTCGCCTATATTCAAAACTATGGAAAGCCAGACGTATCACGTCTCAAGCACATAGATCATAACGCCTATGGCTCAGTACCTTTTTTTGGCTGGGCAACCAGCCAAGATAACAACCCAATCGAAATTAAAGTTTATCTTGATGGCCGTTTTATCGATTATGCGCAAACAGGCCTGACACGTTTAGACGTTGCCCAAGCCTTAGACGATCTGGATGATGGTTCAACGGGCTACCGTTACGACCTTGATTACCGCAACCTAAGTAACGGTGAACACCAAGTGGAACTGCGCTTTGTACATCAAGGACAAGAGTACCTGCTTGAGCGTTATACTCTAGATGTCATAGCACCTGAAAGCGATGCAACACCGCAATCCACCACAAGCTTAGAGAATGTGCCGAGTATTCAAAGCAACCAGATTCGCTTTTCTGCGGACTATCCAAGTGGCACGATTAAAGTTCGCTATAACCCATTAGCGGAGCTTTGGCTAGCATTCAGAGAGTCTCAAGTCACCCATGAGATCGAGCACTTCGCTGATCTCATCGGGTCACACTGTATTGCAAAAGAGAAGATCTTCTCCCATCAGATTGCGCCCGATTTTAATCCGACTTGGAACAGCACACTGTTTGCTGCCAGCGGCTCATTGGAAAAGAATGATCACTACAACTTAGGCCTAAACCTCTACGGTGGAGCCATTTATAAAGACCAATTATTTGACTGGTTGAGCGCTCATCAGCAAACCCGTTATGGCATTCCAGAAATGCATCCTATGCTACCTGAAAAACCGGCCGTTCTTGCCGAGGCATTACAGCGACACCATCAGCATGGTGCAGTTTTCCTCTCACCATACTTTATGAGTTTGATACCTGACGATGTCATCATCGATCCAGCCCATGATAAATACCGCTTGAGCCCTATTAACCCAAACTATGGCTCAAAAGAGTTTTATCAAGCAATACAAATGGTAATGCAGAAATAGATCACGGCAAAGAAAAGGGACAACCTTTGAAAGAAGGCTGTCCCAGCCCGATTTAGCGCTTAATTAAGCTATTTTAAGCGCCTTCAAAATAGGCAATTGCATCTCTGAGAAAGTCGCAGCCTGCTCTGTTAACGCTGCAATATTCCCTTCTGCTGTTTCAATGGCTTGGCCTTCTTTAATCAAACGCTGTCCTTGTGCCGATAAAATCTGCCAAACAAACTGCGCTAGTTCAGTCGGTGTTTTCGCACCTTGCTGCAACGCCAATAAAAACAATTGCTGGAAGCGACCAACATTGACACCGCCACCGGAAACAGGACTTGCAAGGTAGTTGATGTCAGACGAACCTCTCGCACGCATCATCAGTTTCTGATTCAGAGCATCGGTCTGCTTTTTCGCTTTCGTGACTAACTTATCGTCCTGTACCGCCATCAGGGCACCTGCATGACTTAATACCGTAGCCACTTCACTAAGTTGCTGCAAACTGATCGACTGGCCTTCATTAGTCTTAACCGTTTGCTCTAATTGCCCTAGTGATTTTACCTTATGATCAGATAAGGCATCTAAAACTGGGCCATAAATAGCCTCATGAAAACTGACTTCACCTAAGCTGCCTTGTGCTTTGAGAGTCACTTCCGCTCGCGGCTTGGTGAGCACAAAACGTAGCTCGCGCAATTGTTCCACTTGCTCCAGCGCACTGATCTTGCGCGCGCCTTTGACCCAGTAGTCTTTACGAAATTGCTGGTTAATACAGAAATCTCGCACCGTTTGGCGAAATTGATCATCAGGGATACTGTTCAATAGTTGCTGCTGTTCCTGAGTCAGGTTCACGGAATCCATGCCGCCCAAATAATCCGCTGAACAAGCAAACTGCACCTTGGCTGACTCTAGCCATTCCGCCATTTTGGCAAACGCCATCGGCTGCCAGTCGCGGTTAAAGTACTCGTGGGCCACATAGTGACGATCTTGGCCTTTAATGTTTTTAATACGCTCGGCGATCTGCGGATTCGCTCGGGCATAGGCAGGATTCACAGCCAGCAGTTGCTCGGCAAAATTTAGGGCGCTATCAATGCGATTCACAATCCCAACCCCATCGGCTCCCATCACTTCCGAATGCTCAGTCAATAGATCACGCATCGGCACCATAGCCGCCCAACCAGGCTGAGTGTTATAACTAATATAAAGCACACCACCCACTTTTAGTTTACGACGCACAAAGTCGACAATCACCGCACGGTTGTCATCGCTGATCCAACTCCAAATACCATGCAAGCCAATGTAATCAAACTCAGGCAGATCATCGCGGCCACAGAACTCATCAAAAGCTTGATCATATAACTTGGCATCCGCTTGTGAGGTATTGGCAAGCTCTTGGGCAAAACTTGCTTGGGCAGGGTTAAAGTCTGTGCCGGACCAATGGGTCACCGAAGCCGCTGCATGGATATTAGCGCTCATCCCCTGGCCAAAACCAAGTTCACAGGCCGCGCCTACTTCAGGAAAAGCTAAACCGTTGCGCAAAAACGCCAACTTGATTCGCAGGGGGTTAAGTTCAGTGTAATAACCATAGGTATAGCCAATATCGGCTACATAGCCAGAAGTCCAATCGCTCATGCTTAATCCTTAATCCATCACATCTAAGAGGTAAATACTTTTATATAGATTCGGATTAGACCTAAGCAATAGCTACAAAAGTTCCCTTAAGAAACACTGTAATGAAATTAAATCATTAATTCTGGGAGCACTGTCCCAGCCCGACACTAATCTAGGCTGCAACAATGCCCCTTAAGCGCCTGCGCGCATGTTTAGCACAATAGTCCGCCATCACCTGCTCTGTCGCGACAGCAGAATAGGTATGCCGTTCAAACTCATTAGCGATCTTTAACCAACATTCCGAGGTAATATTTAAGCGCTGTAACACGGGCAAACAACTTAAGTCTATCGCACCGCGTTTACCTGACCTCAACACACGGCCAGTCAAATCAACCAGTTGCAAATAGTCCTGCAGCGCAAAGGTTAACCCCTCTGGCTGATGCTCTTTAGGATTCCCGACAAAAGGCATCAAATAGCTCGGCTGTTGTCCATTTTTCGCCGCTTTTACACGCTGTTTGATACTGGTGTAATCCGATACTTCTGGCGTTTCCGCCATCCCTGCTCGCACTGGATTTAGATCTACATAGGCCATACAAGCCGCCAAAGCCGCTTCATCTAGCAAAGCCTGGGACTTAAAACGCCCTTCCCAAAAACGCCCCGTACAACCATCCTCTTGGTTGGCACGACGGGCAATACTCTCGTTCAGTTCTCTCATATACCAACTGATATCTTGCAAGCGAGCACGGTACTCTGCGACCGTGGCATCTAACAATGGCTGTAAATACTCCGCCACAAAACCCTGTTTAATAAACTGCTGCGTGACCATGGTCCCTTTATGCAGTTGATGCCAACGCTCGACCACCTCGCGATCACTCCAGCTCTGCGCTTTATCGGCATTCACATGCAACACCACATGGGTGTGATTACTCATTACCGCATAGGCACACAGATCAACCGCAAACACTTGGGTAAGGAAAACCAAATACTCTTCTACCCAATATCGACGATGTTCGTAGCTTTTTCCCGTCATATTATCGTCACCACATAAAAACGCACGACGCACACAACGGGACACACAATGGTAATAGGGA
>NZ_JBMMKT010000028.1:0-7106 GCF_057626615.1 Marinomonas sp. HM11-D
CCAAAACAGTTTTCAATGGTCTTCCGTGGAGGTTGCAAGGCCTTTAACCCCCTCCCAGCCTCCCCCTTAATAAGGGGGAGGAGCTTAGTTTTATAGTTCCTGAGGTAATTCATGTCCCTTCCCCTTACCAAGGGGAAGGTTAGGATGGGGTTTTATGTTGCCAAGCGCTTAAAAACAAAAAGCCCGCTACTGATTTCAGTAGCGGGCTTTTAAAAGACTAACAGCTATCGCTATTAACGTAGTTGTTTAATAAAGATGCCGAGTAATCCCCAAACGCCGTAGGCACAGAAGATACCCGCAAGTACCAGCGCTGGCTCAAGGGCAATCAGCACCAATACCAATACCGCAATCAGAAGAACCACAAATGGCACGCGACCTTTGATGTTCAAATCTTTAAAGCTACGGTATTTCACGTTGCTCACCATCAATAGGCCAGTAATAGGGACAAGCAATGCCATCACGCTGGCTATTTGATCGCCTGACACACCCGCGCTCTCTGAGGCCCAAATCACCCCCGCCACAACCGCTGCAGCCGATGGGCTTGGTAAGCCAGTAAAGTAACGTTTATCTTGGCTGCCAATCATAGTATTGAAACGCGCCAATCGTAGTGCCGCACCCACTGCGTAGATAAACGCAGCGATCCAACCCACTTTACCTAACGGTGCAAGTGCCCAAGTAAAGGCAACCAGTGCTGGAGCAATACCGAACGAGACCATGTCAGCTAGAGAATCGTACTCTGCACCAAACGCACTTTGTGTTCTCGTCAAACGAGCCACTCGTCCGTCTAATCCATCCAATACCATAGAGATAAAGATCGCCACGGATGCATGAGTAAAGTTGCCATTCATTGCTGCGATGATGGAGTAGAAGCCAGAAAACAACGCCGCCGTAGTAAACAAGTTTGGCAACAAGTAAACTCCGCGATGCGGTTGCTTCTGCGTCGTAGCGGTACTGTCGTTGCCGTCTACGTCTTCTTTTAGCATTTCTTTTTCAGTCTCTTCGACAGGCATATTGTCTTCCTTCATTAAGGATCCCTACCTATGCAAGTTTAGCTAGCGCACGTTTTGCCGCCGCAACGGTAAACGCGATATCTTCTTCGCTATGCGCTTGCGACGTAAAGCCTGCCTCAAACGCAGAAGGCGCTAAATAAACTCCCTCTTCTAGCATGTAATGGAAGAACAGCTTGAACTTCTCTGTGTCACACTTTTGCACATCGGCAAACGTCGTCACTTTGTCCTGCTCAGTAAAGAACATACCAAACATACCGCCACCTGCACAGACAGTCACCACAGGAACATTTAGCTCATCCGCAGCCGCTTGAATGCCATCCATTAGTGCAACCGTTTTCGCTTCCAATGTTTTATGGAATTCAGGTTCACTGATTTTATTCAGTACCGCAAGACCGGCCACCATGGCCACAGGGTTACCAGACAGCGTACCCGCTTGGTACACAGGGCCTAGTGGTGCGATGTATTCCATGATTTCACGTTTACCACCAAAGGCACCCACCGGCATACCCGCGCCAATCACCTTGCCCAGTGTCGTTAAATCTGGCTTGATGTTAAATTTCTCTTGCGCGCCACCTAATGCCACACGGAAGCCAGTCATAACTTCGTCAAAAATCAACACTGCACCAGATTGATCACAGACTTCACGTAGCGTTTCTAGGAAACCCTCAACTGGTGGAATACAGTTCATATTGCCGGCCACAGGCTCAACAATGATACAAGCGATCTGATCACCGATTTCTGCGAAGCAAGCTTTCACTTCTTCGATATCGTTGAACTGCAGTGTAATAGTATGTTGCGCAAGATCAGCTGGCACACCAGGAGAATTCGGCACCCCCAGAGTCAAAGCCCCAGAACCTGCTTTTACCAATAGAGAGTCGGAGTGACCGTGGTAACAGCCTTCGAACTTAACGATTTTATCGCGACCTGTGTAACCACGCGCCAAACGAATCGCGCTCATGGTCGCTTCCGTACCAGAGTTTACCATGCGAACCATGTCCATCGACGGCACCAGCTCACACACTTTATCCGCCATGGTAATTTCAACTTCAGTCGGTGCACCAAAACTCAAACCGAAGTCCAATTGCTTACGTACCGCATCAATTACATCAGGGTGCGAGTGACCAAGAATCATCGGTCCCCAAGATCCCACGTAATCGACATAACGTTTTCCGTCTTCATCGTAAACATAAGCGCCCTCTCCCTTCTGGAAGAAAACTGGCGATCCACCCACGCCATTAAACGCTCGAACTGGTGAGTTTACGCCACCAGGAATGTGTTTCTGGGCACGGGAATACAATTCTTCAGAACGACTCATAACAGGATCCATCAATACGATAAAAATTAAAAAGGACGCACCACGACGAGTATACAAACGCCGATCAGTACTAATACAGGAAATTCATTAAACCAACGGTAAAACACGTGACTACGCGTATTTTCATCGTTAGCAAATTTCTTTAATAATCTGCCACAAGCATGGTGATAACCAAGTAACATCACCACCAACAGCAGTTTGGCATGAAACCAACCAGAGCTAAAATAATAGTCTGATCCATAAGAAACCAGCCAAGCCCCCAACACCACGGTCGCAATCGCCGATGGCGTCATGATACCGCGATACAGTTTGCGCTCCATGATTTTAAAGCGCTCAATGCTTTCACGATCCTTGGCATCAGCGTGGTATACAAATAAACGAGGCAAATAAAACAAGGCTGCAAACCAGCATACCACTGCCACGATATGAAATGCTTTAACCCAAAGCATAGCTACCCCTTCATTAACATTTGATCCAGTTGTCGCGATGTAACCAACCACAACTCCTGCTGAGCAAAGCTCACTAACACTTGATGCTGTTCATGTCGATGCAGCCAGCTCAATAACTCAGCCAATGATAGCGACGCATCGACGACACTCACCTTAGCACCCGTCACAGCATGTAAAACATCCATTGCCTGTCGATCTTGATCTTCCATCAGCCATAGCTGTGGCCCAACATCGAGCTCCTTGAGCTTTTCAACCATTTCAGAAACCGAAACAATGAAGCGGTGTCCATCTTTTTGGATCGCCACATAGTCTACCATATTCGACGCCAGATCACGGACCCGTTCAAGTTGAAGTAATTCAGGAAAAATTTCGATCTTAGTGGCCACGCTGCGAACATCATGCTGGCGCAGCAAGCGCTGCACCGGACTCCATTCCGAGACTAGACCTAATGCATTCATGCGCTCGACAAAAATAGAATCTTGATTGAACAGCAAACGTACCGCGGTGCAAGACATCACTATGACTAAGATCGCAGGTGCTATGGTCACCGAGGTATGGGTCATTTCGACCATGGCCACAATCGCTGTTAGTGGTGCTTGAAAAGCGGTAGCCATCATCCCAGCCATCCCTAACAGTACGAATAACGCCAATTCCGCAGTGGCAGGAATTTCCGTATCAAACCAAAACGCCACTTGCGCGCCCAACATGCCGCCAATCACAAATGTTGGCCCAATCATGCCCCCAGGAATCCCTAGCCCAATAGAAATCGCAGTTAGTAGCACTTTTGCTAATGCTAAGCCCAGCAGTGATATCAAAATCACTTCACCGCTAAGCAGACCGTTTAACGTGTCATAACCGCTACCCAGCACTTGCGGTAGATACAAGCCCGCGACGCCAGTCAGCAGCCCCACAAACATAAAACGAAGCGCCAGGGGTAGATAACCTAAGCGCCATAATAGCTTCTGCACCTGGTAAAAAAGACCCGAGGCAATAATAATGCAGATGGCTAATACAACGTAAGCCGCCAAAACATCAAGCTGATACAGCGGTAGAAAAACTGTCTCCAACTCAAAGATCTCAATGCGCCCTAAGATCAGCTGACTGATCGCCGTTGCCACAATAGCAGACAACAGTACTGGCAATACCAAGCGTAAGCGGTATTCATGAAAAATCACTTCATAGGCAAATAACACACCTGCAAGAGGCGTTTGAAAAGCCGCAGCTATGGCACCTGCCACCCCACAAGCAACCAGCGTATCAACCCCGATATAAGACAGTCGAAAACGCTGTGCCAATTGGCTACCAAAAGTTGCGCCAATATGTACCGCAGGGCCTTCTTTGCCAATAGAAAGCCCACCAATCAGACCGACAAAGGCACCAAAGAACTGCACCACGGCATTTAAGATAGGTAAGTTACCTTGATGGTAATTCAAGCGCTCAACCACATAAGGAATACCGACCTTAAGATAGCGTCCAGGGGTAAACATCCACACTAAAGACAGTACAGCGCAGGCCACGACAGGCAAGGTAAAACGCACAAGAGGAGAAAGTTCTTCATAGTTTTCACTATGGGAAGGCAACAAGGAGGAAGAAAACCAATACAGCAGCTCAATCATACCCGTCATGGTAAGGCTGCTCAAAACGCCACACACCAGCGCCAAGCCTGAAAGTAACAACAGATCATCCGCGGCTAATTCTCGATTACGCCAACGTGCGATGAAATCCAATCCTTTCAGACTCGCCTCCTTAGTTAGATAATAGATAGTTAGGCAATGATTGTAGGCCAGCAATTGAAGCATCTAGGCTACTGTAATACAACGAATTAGAACACTAACACAATAAAGGATGATTAGAGTCGCTCTACTCGCGTCGCTAAGCACATGTGTGTGACGACCTTATCAATATTCGGCCAATTATCCATCTCCAAACGTATTTCGTGGAGCCGCTTCATGCTTGCAACCTGCACCAATATCATCAGATCAATATCACCACTGATGGAGTGCGCCATTTTAATTTCTGGAATCTGCTCCACATATGGCTGAACCAGTTCGCAAGATAATGGGCGAAAGGTGAGCGCCAAATAGGCCGAAATCTGATTATCTTCTGTCAGTGCAATATGGGCATGGTAGCCCGTAATTTTTCCGCTCTCTTCCATACGCTTAATACGTTCTGACACCGCCGAGCGCGACAAGTTTACCTGACGACTAATATCCGATACGGAAGCACGTGCATCCTGCACCAACATGGCTAAAATCTTCTCGTCATAACGGTCTAAAGTCATTTGTTAACCTTTTATTCTTATTCACCGACAGTTTGCTGGTCAAACCCGCACTTTGATCCTTAAAGGGCACAATTTGAGAGCAGATTTATCTTGCTCCGCATTTTATCCTTAACTCCATTAAATCACAGCACTTTCAATAGGATAAGACGATGCAATACCAAAGGAGCCTAGGTCCATTACAAGGCATGGCCATGACAGTCACCACATTCGTTGGTACTGGGTTAATGATTCTACCAGCCATGTCGGTCGCGCAAGCGGGTAGCTTTGCTTTTTATGCCTGGCTAATAACCGCTTTGGTGATTGTGCCAATTGCCTTTGTGTTTGCCTTTTTAGGAGGACGCTTTCCCTCTGCCGGCGGCGCCTCCCATTACATTGGCAAAGTACTCGGCAAAAAAGTCGAACGCGCCATCGGCTGGTTGTTTCTGAGTATTTTATTAGTTGGCCCAGCAGTGGCTATTAAGGTAGCCGCCGCCTATTTGGCCGTATTATTGAACTTACCAGAACAGTCGATTTTTATTCTCAGCATTGTCACACTGCTGGGCATGCTGCTGTTCTCTATTGCCGGCCTGAAGAACTCCGCTAACTTTCAAACCATCGTCGTAATTTGTTTGATTGTGACCGTCGTCACGCTGTTCCTAGTAAGCGGTGCGCCCATATCATCAGACATCATTGCTCAGCCAAGCAACTGGCCTGAGCTTGAAACGACACTGCTTGCCACTGGTAGCATCTTTTGGTGTTTTCTAGGTATCGAAGTCATGGCTCATATGGGCGCGGAGTTTAAAAATCCAAATCGAGATTTTCCGATTGCACTCTTAGGCGGCATCGTGATTGTGGTCCTCTTGTATCTAGCTACCGTCTTGATGATTGCCGAGCACAAGGTGTTTGGCGATGAGTTTACTAACAGCCAATCTTTAGCCTTACTAGTAGGAAGCTTATTAGGTGAACCAGCACAGCGCTGGTTTGCAGTAGGCGCTTACATTATCGCCTTCTCCAATGTCGGCGCCTACATTTTAGGCTTCGCTCGAATGGTGCAATCCATGGCGCAGCAACGCGCAATACCTAAGTATTTTGCTATGCTTTCTAAACAAGGCACGCCTATTCGTGCGGTCAGTTTTGTGGGCGGTGTGTGTTTGCTGTCGCTGCTTTACATTGAGCTCTTCGGCACGCAAATGGAGTGGCTGATTGAAATGACCAATGGCGCATTTTTGCTGATTTATTTACTGACCTGCCTAACCGCGATCAAATCACTCAATGACTCTCTGCGCTGGGTAGCGGTATTAGCCTCGATCAGTTGTCTCATTATGGTGCTATTTATTGGTCAAAACATGCTATTTGCGAGTGTTGCTTTCGCTATTGCTCTGATTTGGGAACATTTAAAATCTCATAAACAGCCCATTGCGGAAGAAAAAATTCATGTACAATAAGCACATGAACATTCACCTCGCTTAACATTCAACGCGAGATAATAGGAGAGAACACTCATGCCACTACTAGATAGCTTTCGAGTAGACCATACACGCATGCACGCCCCTGCAGTACGTATTGCCAAATCGATGGAAACACCAAAAGGCGATACCATTACGGTATTCGACCTACGCTTTTGCATTCCAAACTCAGAGATCTTGTCTGAAAAAGGCATCCACACGCTAGAGCACCTATTTGCCGGCTTTATGCGTGATCACCTAAATGGTGACGGTGTGGAAATCATCGACATCTCTCCAATGGGCTGCCGTACAGGTTTTTACATGAGCCTAATCGGTACACCAAGTGAGCGCCGTGTCGCGGACGCTTGGAAAGCAGCGATGCACGATGTGATCAAAGTACAAGCGAAAGAAGACATTCCAGAGCTAAACGAATATCAGTGCGGCACTTACACAATGCACTCACTAGAAGAAGCGAAAGAAATCGCAGAAATGGTGATTGATCGTGACGTGCAAATTAACAGCAACTCTGAACTGTACCTAAGCGAAGAGTTCCTAGCTGAGCATTCTTAATCGCGGTAAGCGTTTAAAATGAAAAGAGAGCCAATAGGCTCTCTTTTTTCTTTGTGT
>NZ_JBMMKT010000029.1:0-6616 GCF_057626615.1 Marinomonas sp. HM11-D
TTCGTGACTTACTTCGTGACTTACTTCGTGACTTACTTCGTGACTTACTTCGTGACTTACTTCATTGTTCAAAAATAAACCTATATCTTTATAATACATATTAATGTGATTTATAAGGATACTAGATGCCACAAGGTTTAATCTCGAAATATCAATTTCTTTTTTATTTTCTGGTGTGCCAATCACTAAATCAATAGATTTCTCTATTTTCATTCCTTTTAAGTCAAAAATACTACAGAAACCTAAATTTCTATCAAAATTTAATAACTTAAAATTACTCTCAACATCACTTCTTTTTATTTTTTTCTGCACTTTAGGAGATAAATTATTGAATTTATCAACTAGAATGGAGGTATCTGTTTCTCTATATTTATCATAGCTCCATCCTATTACCACAAGATACCTTTCATTTATCATCCCACAATAATCTATATTATGGAAAATCTCTGATTTTGAAATAATCGATTTTAACTGACTGCTTTCTTCTATTAATTCCATATCTTATTTTACACTTGTAAGTTTAAGTTTAAGTTTTAATTGTTGTGTATTTAATCGCTATGTTTTATATATTTTTAATAGTAAAATAAATTCTTAATGCTAAATTAATCTTGTTAAGGAAATTTGGCTTTCATGATTTTTATGTGGTTACACTCTTACTTTTGATTACATGGTGCTATTTTTAAGAGGTATTCACCATAACCTGTTTTAGTATAATCTTTAGCCGCTTTTAATAAACTTTCAATGCTTATCCACCCTTGCTGGTAAGCAATCTCTTCAAGGCACGCAATCTTTAGCCCTTGACGATGTTCAATGGTTTGCACAAACTGCCCTGCTTCTAACAAAGAATCATGTGTACCTGTATCGAGCCATGCAAAGCCGCGACCTAATAAACAAGTATGCAGGTCGCCACGCTCAAGATAAGCTCGGTTCACATCTGTAATTTCAAGTTCACCACGCTCTGATGGTTTAATGCGTTTTGCGATGTCAACGACATCGTTGTCGTAGAAGTACAATCCGGTCACTGCGTAGTTAGAACGCGGTTGCTTTGGCTTCTCTTCGATACTCAGTACACGGCCAGTTTGATCGAACTCAACCACGCCAAATCGCTCGGGATCATTAACATGATAACCAAATACTGTTGCACCGGATTCTTGTTCGTTGGCTTTTCTCAGTTCTTCAGAGAAGTGATGGCCAAAAAAAATATTATCGCCAAGGACTAGGGCAACATTATCCTCGCCGATAAATTCCTCCCCGATAATAAAGGCTTGTGCTAGACCATCTGGAGAGGGTTGCGCTGCATAGGTAAGTTCAATTCCGAAATAACTACCATCACCTAACAGTTTTTGAAAGTTAGCTTGATCCTCGGGAGTAGTGATAATCATGATTTCACGGATGCCTGCCAGCATTAACACTGATAACGGATAATAAATCATCGGTTTATCATAAACTGGCATAAGTTGCTTAGAGCAACCTAACGTTAGAGGGTGTAATCGGGTGCCACTGCCGCCTGCTAAGATAATTCCTTTTCGTTTTTTCACTTGTTTTGCTCTGTTTAATCTATATGAAGTTTTAAATGGTTAACTGAATGCCGTATGTAGTTCTATTCATCTGCGATGATAAAGCACTCAATCGTTTGTAAGAACCCGCTTTTTCGGCTTAGCTGTATCTCAGGTCGCGGGATACAACCCGCTCGTACGACTTGATTCCATAGAGGGCAACCTTTCTTTCCCGTACAGAGCGCGGTTACAAATTAGCCACCTATACGGTCGAGTTGGTAATCACCATTTAAAACGCGCTGCCACCACGCTTCGTTAGCCAGATACCATTCAACGGTTTTGCGCATGCCTGAGGTAAATGTTTCTTCAGGTTTCCAGCCTAGCTCATCAGCAATTTTGCTTGCATCAATGGCGTAACGCACATCGTGCCCTGGTCGGTCTTTTACATAGGTAATTAAATCTCGGTACGCAGCGACACCTTGTGGCTTTTCTGGAACAAGTTCTTCTAGCAAGTCACACAAGGTATGAACGACTTCTATATTGCGCTTCTCATTATGACCACCGATGTTATAAGTTTCTCCAACGACACCTTCAGTAACCACTTTTACTAACGCACGCGCATGATCTTCTACATACAACCAATCACGGATTTGAGACCCATCACCGTAAACTGGCAATGACTTACCTGCCAAAGCATTCAAAATCATATGCGGGATAAGCTTTTCGGGGAAATGGTATGGACCATAGTTATTGGAGCAGTTGGTAACTATGGTAGGAAAACCATAGGTACGCAGCCAAGCACGCACTAGATGGTCAGAGCTCGCTTTACTCGCGGAATAAGGTGAGCTTGGCGCATAAGAGGTGGTCTCAGTGAACATCGGCAGCTCGCCTGCTTCACCTTCAAATTCATCTGGATGTGGCAAATCGCCATACACTTCGTCGGTGGAAATATGATGAAAACGAAATGCTGACTTTTTACCCTCCGGTAACTGAGCCCAGTAGCCACGTGCGGTTTCCAATAAAGTATATGTGCCTACAATATTGGTTTGGATAAAGTCACCTGGACCATCAATAGAACGATCCACGTGACTTTCGGCTGCCAAGTGCATTACTGCATCTGGCTGTTGCTCCGCAAATACTCGTTTTAATTCAGCTGCATCGCAGATATCTACTTGTTCAAAGAGGTAACGAGTTTGAGTCAACTGCTCAGGAATGGAATCAAGATTGCCTGCATAGGTTAGCTTGTCGAGGTTAACAACTTCGTGTGGTGTCTCTGCTAAGATATGACGCACTACAGCGCTTCCAATGAAGCCGGCACCACCTGTTACTAATATTTTCATAGCTTTTTGTAAGTTCATTAAATAAGTTAAGTAAACACTAACCTAAAGAAGTTACATCTAGTTGAACGTATTGAATCGACTTGCAGATCTGTTACAAAGAGTAGGGCAAAAAATGTTCCAGAATTAAGCGTAAATATTCAAAACAATTCCATTTGTAGATGCGTTTATTCCGTTTAGATATATGTAAGGTGTTCAATTATAAAGATCTAGCAAATGTTAGTAAAAAACAAACTTCGTTAAATTGCGTAAATACAATACTATTTATGTAACTTTACGTAAGCCACCTATTAATGGATTGCTCATCACTTTCCTTGGCTACTACCCACTCTTCTCTTTCTGGGGTGATTTCTTTCTTCCAGAAGGCGGCGCGGCTTTTTAGATAATCCATAATAAAGTCGCAGGCGGCGAAGGCTTCGGCGCGATGGACGGATGAGACACCTACAAACACAATTTGATCATCAACTGATAGCTTGCCAACACGGTGTACGACTTTTATATCCAGTAGTGTCCAGCGCTGGTTGGCTTCTTCAACAATTTTGTTGAGATTGTGTTCCGTCATGCCTGGGTAGTGTTCTAGTACAAAGCTTGATTGTGCGGGATCGTCGCTAAAGTCTCGCACGCGACCAACAAACATAGCGACCGCGCCGGTTTTATGACTAACACATAAAGATTCGTACAGTTCCTGAACGTTAAAGTCCTGTTCTTGAACGGTAATCATATTAGCCCCCTGTTACCGGTGGGAAGAATGCCACTTCCTGCACTTTTTCAGGATCGATTAGATC
The DNA here is from genome assembly GCF_057626615.1 of Marinomonas sp. HM11-D. Classification (NCBI taxonomy): domain Bacteria; kingdom Pseudomonadati; phylum Pseudomonadota; class Gammaproteobacteria; order Oceanospirillales; family Oceanospirillaceae; genus Marinomonas; species Marinomonas sp. HM11-D. Next base: position 3,619 of record NZ_JBMMKT010000029.1, read on the forward strand.
GTCATCGCGGGCAAAGTCAAAATCGATGGCCGCTTTGACCTTTTCTTCCAGCAATAAAGGTTGTTGCAGCTGTTCGGCCAGCTTCTCTTTTAACTGACGAACCGTTAATGCGCTCTCAACTTGAAGCTCTAGTTCGTCACATTTCATGGTTTCACGAAGAGATGCGAAGAAGACAATTTTAAGATTAGCCACGATTTGCACTCCAAGACCCGCTTTTACCGCCGTGTTTTTTTAGCAATGCGGTTTCACAAATCACGATGCCTTTGTCTACTGCTTTACACATATCGTATAGAGTCAGTGCAGCAACGCTTGCGCCGGTTAAGGCTTCCATTTCTACCCCTGTTTTACCGCTTAATGAGCAGGTACAAAGGATTTCGATATGCGAGTCGTCTAGTACATTAATGTCTAGAGTGATTTTGGTCAGCATCAATGGATGGCACAAAGGAATGAGGTCGGGGGTTTTCTTTGCTGCTTGAATACCGGCAATACGCACCGTCGCCAGCACATCCCCTTTTGGTAAACCGCCTTCGATCACTTTCTTTAAGGTTTCTGGTAGCATTTTTACAACGGAGCGTGCCGTGGCCGTGCGTTTGGTTACGTCTTTATCACTCACGTCAACCATATGCGCGTTGCCGTTGGAATCAAGGTGGGTCAATGTCTCGCTCATGCCATCTCACTCATGCCAATTGTACTGTCAAAAAACGCCTAGTTTGGCAAAACCTCTGTACAAATCAAGGGTTAAGCATTCGATAAGTTTGTACTCAGACGTTATTAAGGCATAATGTTGCGAAATTGACGTAAGTTGACCCTATGAGCCTAATCGACGATTTTAACCTTCTTGAATTGCCTACCAATGCAACGGAGCAGGAAGCCAAAGCCGCCTACCGTCGGTTAGCGCGTCGCTATCATCCTGATAAAAACCCAGGGCAAGATACCACGGAACATTTTCAGCGTATCCACGATGCCTATCAAAATGTCTTATCCGCTATTAAGCGTAGTCAAGGGCAAGATTGGAAACCGTACAATTTTACGGATCGTGCGACCTCTAGAAATACCTCTGGTTTTGAGCGTTACGAATTTGAAAGCGATGCTAAGCAACGCGAGTATGTCAAAGAGCAGCAACGTGCTTACGAGGAAATGAAGCGCAGTAACGTTCAGCAAGACCGCGCCCGTGAAGAAGCCCTGCGCAATGCGCGCAGCACCTTACATCAGCGCCGTATGAATGCGCTGTATGAAGAAATGCGCAAAACAGACACCAACTCTTCGCCGGAGCCCGATTTTTCAAGCTTTGATTACGAGACCCCTAGTACCGAGCAAGCTTCATCTTCTTCTCAATCACCATTCGAGAACACGACGCAACAGAGTTCACCTGCTACCAGCATTAAACCTTTTCGACGTCATGCAGCCAAAGCTGCGTTTATTGCCTGTACTTACCTAGCCACTTTTGTCATGGGGATATACAGTGCTGATTATTGGCACACCTTTACTGCACAAGACGCCAGTGAGAATGCGCAACCTTATATTAGTGGGTTGTATCCTCAGTTTCGTATCGGTACGCACTACACATTAGAAAACACACGCCTATTCACTGAACCCAGTGTGTCATCAGAGATTAAGGCAACGATCCCCTCGGCACAGAATGTTGAAATACTGAAAGCGGACGGCGATTGGTTAACCCTAAGCTATGGGGGGAATACCGGTTGGTCTAAAGCGGAAAACTTTGGTTTCGGTGATATCGAACATGCTCAAGCAACAGGTTGTTATGGGCAACCCGGTGTTGCGCCCAATCATGGCGACATTATTGGTGAGGCCAACGGCACTAGCCGCTTGCGGATTGTGAATCAACTGCCAGAAGCCAGCATGCTGACCTTTCAATCACTTGATGGCCAGCCGCCCTTCTCCGTGTATTTGCATGCAAATCAGCCCTTTGCCGCGAACTTTATTCCCAAAGGCAACTACCGATTGGTGTTAGAGACAGGTTCCCTGTATCATCACGCCTGTCAGCGTTTTCTCTTCGATGAGCGCCAAAGAGTTGTGTTGGATCAGGTCAATTTTGCCAGCACCGAACAGTCGCTCACACTTAGAAACCTTGTTACGCCGTAATCCGATAACGTAAACGAGTTACTATTTCATGCTCAGCAATATTCGCATTGTACTAATTAATACTTTCCACCCTGGTAATATCGGCGCGATCGCTCGTGCAATGAAAAACATGGGCCTAAGCAACCTATATTTAGTTGATCCTAACGACTACCCATCAGAAGAAGCGACTAGCCGTGCAGCTGGCGCCGTGGATCTTCTTGAGAACGCCACCATCGTTAACACATTGGAAGAAGCGATTGGCGACTGTAGCCTAGTGATTGGCACCAGCGCCCGTCACCGTACCTTCCAGCTACCGATCATGAACGCTCGTGAGTGTGCTGAGACGGTTATTCCAGAAGCGAAAGAACATAACATCGCGATCTTGTTTGGCCGTGAAACGATGGGCTTGCTGAACGAAGAAATCGCGCAATGTCATCGTCAAGTATACATCGATGCCAACGATGAGTACCCAGTGCTAAACATTTCACAAGCGGTTCAAATCGTAGCGTACGAAATCTGGATGGCCCATCAGAATGAACAGGTGCATGAAAAGATGGTACCAGAGTACCCGCGTAAGAAAGAAATGGATCTTTTCTACGAACACCTTGAAGAAACCCTATACGGTATCAACTTCGTCGTACGTAACCACCCAGGTAAGGTATTAGAGAAGCTCAAGCGTTTCTTTAACCGCTCTCGCCCTGAGAAACAAGAATTGGGAATTTTGCGTGGCGTGTTAGCTGCAGTGGATCGTGAGGCAGGCCTAAATGAAGGCATGAGCCACGCGGCGAAGAAAGCTAAAGAAGAGCAGGAATAAACACTGCAAGTCGTACGACCCGGCTTCGTCCGGGGATGAAATGCTTCGATCGCGGGATGCAACCCGCTCGTACAACCCGGCTTCGTCCGGGGATGAAATGCT
>NZ_JBMMKT010000030.1:0-4020 GCF_057626615.1 Marinomonas sp. HM11-D
TAGCGATTAATAACTATAACAATACTTTTGAGTCAGCAGTTTATAATGAAGTAGTATATTTAAATGAGATCCGTGATTCTTTAGTGGTAGACCTAGAAGAGTATGAGGATTTATACTTCAATAATAAAGAATATATTGATCAGTTTTTAAGCTGGAATTCTGATTTATGGGGAGCTGTTTCTGAATTGAAAATAGATTACAAAGATGTGATTTATCTAAATGTAGATGCCGAAGTCGATTTGGAAACGGATGAATTAGATATCTACGATTGGTATATACCTGATGACTTACTGGTATATAGTTCGGACCAAGCATCATCCGTCATTAATAACTTTGACATGGGGGATGACCTTTACCTAGGTACAGATATTATTTTCCATGTCGTCACTGGGGAAAGTATCGAAGCTGATGAGTCTTTTGAAGCTTCAAAAGAGGGGCTTTCATCTGCAGAGCTTGTGCTAGAGTGGATTCAACACAGTGCTGAAGACTTTAGTAGCTCACAAGTAGATGCCTTCGCCTTTAGTGACAATGGCACCGGCTATATTTGGGTTGAGCAAACCGCTAACTCTGTATCGAGTACGGTTACTGCCGCTGCGTTTAATCAGATTACCTTCACCGGTGTCGAAGCCGACTCAATGATAATGACGGATGGCTTTGTGCATCTAGCTTAATAGATGCTTCAAACTGCACAGAAACAAAAAGGCCCTTAGGAAACTAAGGGCCTTTTTTATCGGGCTGGGACAGCCCTCCCACAAAAGCATCTCTCTTGTGGGAGGGGTATTTTACCCCGATAGAATTTTGTTAAAGAAGGTCTGCTGTGCTAATCAGTCGATCACTAAACTGCACCCACTCCACACCGATCAAGGTATCCACTTCGGTGTATGCGCCTTGCTGGTAGGTCAGGGTGATACTGCCATCGTCAAGCTGGGCGACCGCATATTCAGCCAGCATATGTTGCTGTACTGTTGTATCGATACCTTCTCCCCCGTCTAGCAAATCATTGCCATGACCACCGATCAAGGTGTCGTCACCCGCTCCACCATAAAGGAAGTCATTACCAATCTCGGTAGATAGAGCGGTCTCACTCAGTTCGCTAGTCGCGACCAGTTGTAGCAATCCTTGATCGGTAGTGAGTTTATCCTTAGCTTGCTGCGATTGCGCCAGCCCTAGGAACAGCTCTCCAATTGAAAGACCATTTGTTAGGAGTGTTAGTACTTCTGAGATAGCACTTTCTGAGACATCGCTTTGTTGCCAGAAACTCGTTAGCAAAGTAGAGACTTGCTGCTCAGCGGAGAGATCGCCAAAGCCTTCCTCTTGCCCAGCTACCCAAGCTTGCGCTGTGATGTTTGCCAGTTCCGCAAGGCTGAATTGAGAGCCTGCCAAACCACTCAGATCACTCGCGCTTACCAATTCACCAAAGATGCTTTGATAACTGCTGGCGATCATTTGTAAGCGATCAGCATCCATAGATAAGAAGGCGTATTCTGATGTGGCTTGTAGCATCAATCCAGCATTCAGGATGGAAGCGATACTGTCTTCGCTCAAATCCATATCAAACACTTTACCATCGAGAATCATTGAGGCTTGGCTATACCAGTCACCGCTGAATGTCAGAGGTTGGACATCATCGCCCCATACATCACTGGCGGTAAAGCTGGTAACAATTTCTCCAGCACTGTTTAGTGAGAATGTTAGTGAGCCTTGGGTGGTTTGCCCACCTTGCAGTACATCATTGCCAGTACCGCCATACAGCGTATCATGGCCAGTGCCACCAAAAACGATATCATCACCACTGTCGCCATAAAGTATGTCATCTCCACCTTCAGAGCCGATAATGTCGTTACCGCCACCACCATGAAGCTCATCATCGTCCGCCCCTAATTTGATAAATTGGTCTTGGTTATCCCCGTAGACATAGTTTTGGCCAGCACCACCTGAGACCGTAGCGCTACCGACAATAGAAGCAAATTCGATATTATCTAGTTGTAGATGAGTACCTGTACTGCTTCTGAAATCAATCACAAAAGCTTCGGTAGTATTGGTGTTGGCGGTGCCCGTAATGACAATCGGGGCTTTGGCCGAAGTGCCAGAGCTTGTCACTTGAATGGAGTTTACAAACACTGTATTCGTTGTCGGGACTGAGCTCAAGAATGCTGAGCCAAAATTCTGCGTAGCTAGCGAATCTTCAGAATCCCCATCAATATCTTGCATCAAGCTAGTAAAGTTAGACACTTGGTTCTGCGAGCTGGCTGTGTTGCTTGAAAGTACACGTACACCAAGCCCTGTGGGGAGACTTAGCGTGGTAACAACATTACTTGGATTGCCTGGTTCAAATTGGAATGGCAGATCGGCATTGCTGGATGTGCTATCCGTATCTTCTCGTTCCGATGTGATTGGAGCAACGGTAATCACTTCAACGTTATTCCCTTGACTATTACGCTGTGTTTGCGTTGTCACAGTCGCACCGTCTACGACAGCTGTCGGCACTGGAGGTGGAGGGTTCCCCACATCAATGGTCACGGTATAGTTTGATGATGTGCCAGTTTCATCATCGCTAACAGTAAAGGTAAAGCTGTCATAAGCAACACCAGTGCCACCACTATTTGGTGTATAAGTCAGTGAGCCTAAATTCGCAGCATCAATTTGGTAATTATTCGTTGTGACGTTTTTACCATCAAAACTCACAGAGCCTTTGCTTGGCAGTCCTGTAATAGTGATATGATCCAGAGAGTCATCTTTATCAATATCACTGAAACTAAAGTCACTTTCTTGGAATCTGTAAGTGCTGCTATAAGCAATAGATTTAGTGATATCAGTCGAGGCTGGAGCGTCGTTATCACCGTTTATGGTCACGGTTACCATTGAATCGGCGGTGTTACCCGCATCGTCTTGGACAGTAATGGTAACACTGGTTGTGGCGCTGTCACCCAGTGCAAGGCTTTCAAACTCGCCATTTGGATCAAAGTTCACTGTACCATTGGCATTAATGGTGAAGAGACCGCCGTTACTGCCTGTCACAGACTCACCAACCTTGAACTGATCTCCATTAACCTGAGTGACTGGGGTGGCCATGTTGGTGCCAGTGTCGTTGGCTTGTACGGTTAAGTTGGCGCCATTGAGGGTCGTTGTTAGTAGGATGTCACCATCGTCTTCACTAACCGCCGCTGTGTCATTGATTGGCAATGGCGCCGTTGTATCGAGTGTCAATGTCAGAGCTGAAGACGCTGCGCTGGTATTGCCTGCCGCATCGGTAATAACTACCGTAATATCATTGTTGTCTTCGCTTAGATCCGCATCCGCAAAAGTAAAGCTCCAGTTAGTGCCATCGACTGTGGCCTTGCCCACTTCGCTGCCTGCCACACGAACAGATACGCTGGCATTGGCTTCGACGGTACCTTGGATAGTTGCGGTGGTGTCGTTAGTGATCAGATCGCTGTTGCTAACACCGCTATCCGAGGTACTGGTCAGCGTAGGTGCTGAGCTGCTTGGCGAGTTGGCATCGATCACATCAGCCGTTTGGATGATGGCTGTCGTGTAGGTGTTAGAAGTGTTACCAGCGCTGTCTTGCAGTGTCAGACTCACCGGGATATCGCTTTCCGCCGCGACATCCGTGCCGCCTTCCGTCACAGTAAACTGAGCTGTGTAAGTCGTACTGTTGCTACGGATTAAGTTACTCAGGGCAAAGCCACCCACTGTGCCAACTAGGTTGCTGTATTCATCGCCGTTATCGTCGGCAATGGTGATGGTAACCGTGACCGTATCGCCCACTTTCATGGTGGTATCTGGTACCAAGATCGATTGAATGTCTGGGCCAGCGGTATCGATGGTGACGCTCAGAGCAGACGATGCTGTTGAGATATTGCCCGCGGCATCGGTCGCTTTGGCGGTCAGCGTATGATCGCCATCCGCTAAGGTCGACGTAGTAATTGACCAGTCGCCTTGCGCATCCGCAGTGGTGCTGCCCAGAGCCGTGGTGCCATCGGTATCGTACAGGGTCACAGTCGCATTGGCTTCTGCGGT
>NZ_JBMMKT010000031.1:0-2020 GCF_057626615.1 Marinomonas sp. HM11-D
TTTAATGCGTCAAAACCATCAAATCGTTTATTTATTGTTCACAAACAAACATTTATCGATCTATAAACGGACAACTCATTAAAGCTCCCCATCAGTAAAGGCCGCAAGACTTTTACTTTCTCAACTCTATTCCTTACTCTCGCCAATAAATAACTGACGATAAGGCCTACCTTTAGAAAAGATCACTACAGATAGTGAGTTCAAAGTAACCTGTCGGACCCTAGAGGACTTACTCCCTTTTTGCTACTTACTCCCTTTTTGCTACTTACTTTAATTTTGCGAACAAGAATGCTTAGATTGGAGTTTTGACCTGGCACGAGTGCTGTAGTTAAGATAGCTAACACAACGTATATGATAGGCTGAACAGGCAAGCAGCAGAGGCCTCTTAAACCTTTCACTGCGCCTGTTCGTCTTTACTGGATATGCAGACCTGAATCGCTGTCAGGAGACAGCTCGTACGAAATAAGATGGACCCGCTCTCCTAACTATGTGCCATGCTTAATGTGGAAACAAAAGCCTGTCCGGCATCGAAGCTAAAAGGAGCGAGTCCTATGAAAAATATTAGCATTCTTGGCATTGATTTAGCGAAAAATGTTTTCCAATTGCATGGTCAAAATAAGCAAGGGAAGCAGGTTTTAAAGAAAAGGCTACGTCGTGAAGAGCTCAAAGCGACTATTGCTAATCTTCCTCCTTGCTTAATTGCTATGGAGACGTGTATCGGAGCCCATGCATGGGCTAGGCAGTTCAAAAAAATGGGGCATCAAGTAAAACTGATTTCACCGCAGTATGTTAAGCCATTTGTTCAAGTCAATAAGAATGATCAACGAGATGCTGCCGCTATCGCAACCGCTGCATCATTGCCGTCGATTCCATCGGTCTCGGTTAAAAGTGAGGAGCAATTAGATCTGCAAGCGATTCATCGTGTGCGAGAGCGGTTGGTTCGCGAACGTGTTGCTACAGGGAATGAACTTCGTGGAATACTGGCAGATATGGGGGTTGTTATTCCAACTGGTGATGCTGCGATTAAAGTTATGTTACCTAGATTGCTAGAAGATGCGGAGCAACCTATTACGCATAGAGGGCGCTTGTTGTTAAATGACTTGAGAGCTCAATGGTTAGAAAAAGAAGCCCACATAAAGCGTTATGAGAAAATGCTGCAAGACTACGCTAAGAGCAATGAAGAATGCTCTAAATTGATGGATATACCAGGGATAGGTGTGATTAATGCTTCACTTCTGTGTTGTTACATTGGAGATCCAAAGCGTTTTGCCAGTGGTCGGCATGTTGCAGCATCGCTAGGGCTTGTGCCTAAACAGTCTTCAAGTGGAGATAGGGTTCGCTTGACGAAAATTAGTAAGCAAGGCAATAGCTATCTGCGCAAGCAGCTGGTACATGGCGCTAGATCTGCGTATCGAGTGCTACAAAAGGAAAACGCGACGGGGAGGCTTGCGCTGTGGGTGCAACGAATGCAGTCCACGGGTAAGCATCCTAACAAAATCGTTGTTGCCTTGGCTAATAAGCTCGCTCGTATTGCGTGGAGTTTACTAACAAAAGAGTCACGTTACGCAGCATAGACTGAGTGTGAAGATAAGTATATTGATACGTTAGTGAGATAAGAAGGTTTATAACAGGCACGTCAAAGCGTTGCGCAGACTATTAAAACAAAACAGATAAAATCGGTTCACTTATCCTAGGGAATCGGGTGGCTCGTAGAAGCCGGGTACGAAATTAGAGAAAGTGAACGCACATCTTTTAATGGCCGAGCAGATATGCTCAATCCAAGTAGGTCGAATATAAGCGTGCAACTTTATTCTGTGATGTCGAAATAGCTTGCAACAGTCGGGCGGGTCCATATAACCCGACTCCGTTCGGGGAGAAAAGGCTTTGATTATTTCAGGAGTCAGATCCCTCAACAGTAGGCAGTGATTGGAAGCTAGTGTACGTACAGGGATCTGACTCCTTTTCTATATCGGGGATAAGGATAAGCATTTTCGCCAGACGTAAAAAAGCCCTGACCGCA
>NZ_JBMMKT010000033.1:0-1528 GCF_057626615.1 Marinomonas sp. HM11-D
TTAACGAGGCAAACCCGGGGAACTGAAACATCTAAGTACCCGGAGGAAAAGAAATCAACCGAGATTCCCTTAGTAGCGGCGAGCGAACGGGGATTAGCCCTTAAGTTGATTAGGTGTTAGTAGAAGGCTCTGGAAAGTGCCGCCATAGTGGGTGATAGCCCCGTATACGAAAATGCCTTATCAATGAAATCGAGTAAGACGGGACACGTGATATCCTGTTTGAATATGGGGGGACCATCCTCCAAGGCTAAATACTCCTGACTGACCGATAGTGAACCAGTACCGTGAGGGAAAGGCGAAAAGAACCCCAGTGAGGGGAGTGAAATAGAACCTGAAACCGTGTACGTACAAGCAGTGGGAGCGGACTTTGTTCCGTGACTGCGTACCTTTTGTATAATGGGTCAACGACTTAATTTTAGTAGCAAGCTTAACCGTTTAGGGGAGGCGTAGGGAAACCGAGTCTTAATAGGGCGTTCAGTTGCTAGGATTAGACCCGAAACCGGGCGATCTATCCATGAGCAGGTTGAAGGTTGGGTAACACTAACTGGAGGACCGAACCCACATCCGTTGAAAAGGCTGGGGATGACTTGTGGATAGGAGTGAAAGGCTAATCAAGCTCGGAGATAGCTGGTTCTCCTCGAAAGCTATTTAGGTAGCGCCTCGCGTATTGCCATTGGGGGTAGAGCACTGTTTGGGCTAGGGGGTCATCCCGACTTACCAACCCCATGCAAACTCCGAATACCAATGAGTATGAGCGCGGGAGACACACGGCGGGTGCTAACGTCCGTCGTGAAAAGGGAAACAACCCAGACCGTCAGCTAAGGTCCCAAAGTTACAGTTAAGTGGGAAACGATGTGGGAAGGCTTAGACAGCTAGGAGGTTGGCTTAGAAGCAGCCACCCTTTAAAGAAAGCGTAATAGCTCACTAGTCGAGTCGGCCTGCGCGGAAGATATAACGGGGCTAAAACTGTACACCGAAGCTACGGGTTTACACTTTGTGTAAGCGGTAGAGGAGCGTTCTGTAAGCCGTTGAAGGTCAAGCTGTAAAGCAGGCTGGAGGTATCAGAAGTGCGAATGTTGACATGAGTAACGATAAAGGGAGTGAAAACCTCCCTCGCCGGAAGACCAAGGGTTCCTGTCCCATGCTAATCAGGGCAGGGTGAGTCGGCCCCTAAGGCGAGGCTGAAAAGCGTAGTCGATGGGAAACGGGTTAATATTCCCGTACCGATGTATATTGCGATGGAGTGACGGAGAAGGCTAGGCCAGCACGGCGATGGTTGTCCGTGTTTAAGGTGGTAGGCTGAGTACTTAGGCAAATCCGGGTACTTAAGGCCGAGAACTGATGACGAGTCCTCTTTTGGACGAAGTGGTTGATGCCATGCTTCCAGGAAAACCTTCTAAGCTTCAGATATACATAGACCGTACCCCAAACCGACACAGGTGGTCAGGTAGAGAATACCAAGGCGCTTGAGAGAACTCGGGTGAAGGAACTAGGCAAAATGGCACCGTAACTTCGGGAGAAGGTGCGC
>NZ_JBMMKT010000034.1:0-1476 GCF_057626615.1 Marinomonas sp. HM11-D
ATGTAGCGCCAGTAGTTAGCGTCGATAAGGTTGTTGCTTTCGATCAAGCAGAGGGAGCATCAGCAAATGATCTGGTGGCCGAGTTTACTTCTTCTGATGAAAATGGTGATGAAGTTACAGTTACCTTGAGTGATACCACTAATTACGCATTAAATGGTGATACGGTTGTATTGACGGCTGCTGGTGCGGAATTAGTGAATGCAGGCGAGGATTTACCATCGTTCACTTTGACGCCAAACGATGGCAAGAAAAACGGCGAAGCAGTATCGGTAGACCCGACTGTTAGCACCGAAAATACAGCACCAGTTATTGAAGTAACAGAACGCTTTGATTTTAGTGAAGCTGATGGTGCGTCTGAAGGAGCCCTTGTAGCAAGTTTCACCAAGAGTGATGCCGACGGTGATAGCGTTACTGTTACCCTAAACGATACGACTAATTACGCTTTAAATGGTGATACTGTTGTATTGACGGCTGCTGGTGCGGAATTAGTAAATGCAGGCGAGGATTTGCCGTCGTTCACTTTGACGCCAAACGATGGCAAGAAAAACGGCGAAGCAGTATCGGTAGACCCGACTGTTAGCACCGAAAATACAGCGCCAGTTATTGAAGTAACAGAACGCTTTGATTTTAGTGAAGCTGATGGTGCGTCTGAAGGCGCCCTTGTAGCAAGTTTCACCAAGAGTGATGCCGACGGTGATGATGTTACGGTTACCCTAAGCGATACGACTAATTACGCATTAAATGGTGATACGGTTGTATTGACGGCTGCTGGTGCGGAATTAGTGAATGCAGGCGAGGATTTACCGTCGTTCGCTTTGACGCCAAACGATGGAAAAGAAAATGGCCAGTCAGCTTTTATTAACCCGATCGTAAGCCTTGATACTGAGATTGCTACGCCAACTATTAGCTTTGAAAATACGGGTACTGACCAAGTTTACAACAACGACGAGGTTGGCAATGATGGTACGGTAACTGCGACTATCTCTGTTACAGGATCAGAAGTTGGCGACACGCTGACATATAAAGTGAACGATGGTGAAGAAGTCTCGATTGTTCTGAAGCAGAACCACCTAAACAATGGCGTGTCCTTCGAGGTGTCACCAGAAGATAGTGTTACGGCAAACCTATCAGATAATGCAGGCAACAAGTCATCCGATGTTGTAGAAAAGGCTCCTGCAGCAGATATTGATGGCCCAAGCGTATCCATTATAGCTTCTGATGAAAATCTATCTGCAGGCCAAGAGACAACAATTACATTCAAGTTCAGTGAAAATGTGACTGGCTTTGAAATTGGAGATATCAAAGCCGATGGTGGCGATGTAAGTAATCTTCAACAGGTAGAGGGTGATACTTGGACTGCAACGTTCACATATACAGGTGACGAAGAACCAAGTGTCAGTGTCGCGAAGAATAGCTACGCAGATACAGCAGGCAATAAAGGATCGGAAGGTTCGTTAATATTTAGTACCAACGATG
>NZ_JBMMKT010000035.1:0-1272 GCF_057626615.1 Marinomonas sp. HM11-D
CTGAGGTATCCCCACAAATTTACTCATGATCAGACCCTTTGCTCCAGCTGTTGGAGCAACTGCCTGATGCCGTCCCTCCACTCATTTTTTGATATCTGGAAGCGGGTCATAACAGCTCGCTTTCCAAGATAGAAGTGAGACAGGACTCTTCGCTTGCGAATCGTATTCACCTGGAAACGCTTCGCATAGCCTGATAGCTCGATGACTTTGCCTACTAAAATAAGCAAGATCGCAGTAAGAGTGGTAAGTAGCATTAAATTAATCAGTCGCTCTATTTTAAATGTATAACTTAACTCAAACCCAAGTCCGAATCGGCTGCTCTTTAGATCACGAAAACCTTCTTCAATTTGCATTCGAGTTTCGTAAATTTTGACGCATCGCTTGGCAAAGTGGCGGTTTACAGGGAGAGTCGATATCAGCAACCAAGGATCCTTAGCGCCTCTGGCAGCTTTTAAAGAAGTGCCAGATTTGCGTTTTTGCCCTTTTTGAGTGATCGACTGACGGCCTTTGTATGAGCTTTTATAAAGTACAAACTGATTTGTTATTGGAGACGAGTTGCGATGGGTTAACTCTAGCGATATGGGGTTACCGCTTGCTTTTGGGTACAACTTAGATATGCAATGCCAAGTGTTCTGAGTGCTGTCATAGTACTTACGAGGCTTCCGAACTCGACCAACATAATCCCATCCTTGCTTGATTACTTCGTCTAACCACGGCGTTTTAAAGCCTGCATCAGTCACTATGATGGGCTTCGCTTTAACTGGAAGAAGCGCTTTAAGAACCTGTAAAAACTTCTGATGTGTTTTTTGCTTTTCTTTAGTGCTTTTGTCATGAATCTCTTCATAGAGAGTAATCGATCGCCCCTCAAATGCAGCACTCGCACGAATTAAGAAGTATTGTCCACGAGCATCTAAGTCAGACCAATCTACACTGATAATTGGACGTGCTCGGACGATAAAGAGCTTACAAATATAGGCATAAAGAGAAATAGATTCTCGGCGCAGGTTAGGGTTAGACAGTAAGCGATCGGAGCGTTTAATTCGGTGTTTCTCGTAGGCGTTTGACTGGATCCCTCGGCCAATACTGGTCACAGTGCAAAGGCTGCCTTGCGCTAAACTAAGAACGCATGCTGATAGCGCTTTGCGTCGAGTTTTATGCATGTTGGGGCTGACAATGGGCAAGATTTTGTTCAATATAGCGGTCGCGTTCATGGCTTTGGTGGTGAGTTGTTTTTGGCGAAATTATTGATCGCCAATAGCCATGAACGTTCCC
>NZ_JBMMKT010000036.1:0-1229 GCF_057626615.1 Marinomonas sp. HM11-D
TGAATCGACCAGACTTCTCTAGACACTTTATTGATATACAATTAAGTGTTCTTAGGAGGAGCAATGAATCAACGATTTACTGAAGAATTTAAGATCCAAGCTGTAAAGCAAGTGACTGAACAGGGTTACTCTGTTGCAAGTGTGTCGGATCGTTTAGGTATGTCCACTCATAGCCTATACGCTTGGATTAAAAAGTATGGCCCTCAAGCAAGTCACCACCAAGATGTCTCTGATCAAGAAGCTCGTATTCGTCAGCTTGAGAAAGAGCTAAAGCGGGTCACTCAAGAAAGGGATATCCTAAAGGAAGCCACCGTATTTTTCGCGGAAGAGTCAAAGAAAAATACGCGTTCATAAAATCCCGGCTCGATCGTTTTCCTGCCCGACTTATGTGCCAAACGTTAAAGATTCAGCGCAGTGGGTTTTATGCGTGGCTTAAGCAACCTAAATCAGCAAGGGCTGTTGAAGATGACAGGCTTATTGGGCTGATTAAGCATTCTTGGCTTGAAAGTGGTTGTGTATACGGCTATCGAAAAATTCACTGTGACCTCAAAGATCTGGGTGAGATTTGTAGCAGACACCGTGTAGCAAAATTAATGAAGCGTGAGGGGCTTAAAGCTCAAGTTGGCTATGGAAAACGCCCTGGAAGGTACGGTGGAAAACCCGCACATGTTGCGCAAAACATTTTAGATCGCTCTTTCTCACCGGAAGCTCCAAATCAATCGTGGGTCACTGACATTACGTATATTAAGACGCATGAAGGTTGGCTGTATCTTGCCGTTGTTTTGGATCTTTACTCACGAGCAGTGGTCGGTTGGTCAATGAGTTCTAGAATGGAAAGTGAGCTCGTTACTCAAGCGCTGCTCTCAGCTGTCTGGCGGCGTAAGCTTAAAAGCACTGTACTGATTCACTCAGATCAGGGTAGCCAGTTCACGGGATACGAATGGCAAAGTTTTTTAGAAAAACACAACTTGCTGCCCAGTATGAGTCGTCGAGGAAACTGTCATGACAATGCTGTTGCAGAAAGCTTTTTCCAGCTGCTTAAACGCGAAAGGGTAAAACGAAAAATCTACGTATCACGAGAGGAAGCAAGAGCTGACATATTCGATTACATAGAGATGTTTTATAACGCTACACGTAAGCATAGCCATGCTGATAACATGCCACCTCTGGTTTACGAAAAGCTAGGGAATTATAAGTAAGAGATGGTCTAGTAAAGTCTGGTCGATTCA
>NZ_JBMMKT010000037.1:0-1187 GCF_057626615.1 Marinomonas sp. HM11-D
GTCGAAGATACCAGGTGGCTGCGACTGTTTATTAAAAACACAGCACTCTGCAAACACGAAAGTGGACGTATAGGGTGTGACGCCTGCCCGGTGCTTGAAGGTTAATTGATGGGGTTAGCGTAAGCGAAGCTCTTGATCGAAGCCCAAGTAAACGGCGGCCGTAACTATAACGGTCCTAAGGTAGCGAAATTCCTTGTCGGGTAAGTTCCGACCTGCACGAATGGCGTAACGATGGCCACACTGTCTCCACCCGAGACTCAGTGAAATTGAAATCGCAGTGAAGATGCTGTGTATCCGCGGCTAGACGGAAAGACCCCGTGAACCTTTACTATAGCTTCACAGTGAACTTTGAACCTACTTGTGTAGGATAGGTGGGAGGCTTTGAAACCAGGACGCCAGTTCTGGTGGAGCCAATCTTGAAATACCACCCTGGTATGTTTGAGGTTCTAACTCAGACCCGTAATCCGGGTCGAGGACACTGTGTGGTGGGTAGTTTGACTGGGGCGGTCTCCTCCCAAAGAGTAACGGAGGAGCACGAAGGTGCGCTCAGCATGGTCGGAAATCATGCAAAGAGTGTAAAGGCAAAAGCGCGCTTAACTGCGAGACAGACACGTCGAGCAGGTACGAAAGTAGGTCTTAGTGATCCGGTGGTTCTGTATGGAAGGGCCATCGCTCAACGGATAAAAGGTACTCCGGGGATAACAGGCTGATACCGCCCAAGAGTTCACATCGACGGCGGTGTTTGGCACCTCGATGTCGGCTCATCACATCCTGGGGCTGAAGCCGGTCCCAAGGGTATGGCTGTTCGCCATTTAAAGTGGTACGCGAGCTGGGTTTAGAACGTCGTGAGACAGTTCGGTCCCTATCTGCCGTGGACGTTTGAGATTTGAGAAGAGTTGCTCCTAGTACGAGAGGACCGGAGTGAACGAACCTCTGGTGTTCCGGTTGTCACGCCAGTGGCATTGCCGGGTAGCTATGTTCGGACGGGATAACCGCTGAAAGCATCTAAGCGGGAAGCCTCCTTCAAGATAAGATCTCACTGGAACTTTAAGTTCCCTAAAGAGCCGTTCGAGACTAGGACGTTGATAGGTTGGGTGTGTAAGCGTTGTGAGGCGTTGAGCTAACCAATACTAATTGCTCGTGAGGCTTGACCATATAACACCAAAGTGGTTTTAAGCTACGCTCTG
>NZ_JBMMKT010000038.1:0-515 GCF_057626615.1 Marinomonas sp. HM11-D
TGACTAGTCCTGATATAGGTTGACACTTTTTCAGGCTCTAAAACGCTCGATGAACTTCATCGGGCGTTTTGTATTTTAAGGCCATATGTGGCCGACTCTTATTATAGCTTTCTACCGACTCCGATATCATTAGCTTAGCCTCGCATAGATCCTTCGGCTTAATGATCAAGTACTCATTTTTAATGATGCCATTCACTCTTTCCGCCAGCGCATTCTGATAGCAATCGTAGCCATCAGTCATTGAACACTGAACGCCATGCTTTTCATGGAGCTGTTGATACTGCTTAGAGCAATATTGAAGCCCTCGATCTGAGTGATGCACAAGTAATTGAGCGGTTCTCGTCCGTTCTTTTAAAGCATTTTTATAGGCTTTAATGACTGCATCTGTTCGTAAGGTGTTGTCTACGTGATATCCCACTATTTTTCGCGACCAAGCATCTGTAATCAGACTAAGATATGTGTCGCCATTCTGAGTAGGAATATAAGTAATGTCAGCTACCCATAGCTGTTCAGGT
>NZ_JBMMKT010000039.1:0-481 GCF_057626615.1 Marinomonas sp. HM11-D
GAACCCCCTATGGGACGCCACCTAACTTTCAGGTGTTAAATAAAAGTTTTTATGCGGGAATAGCTCAGTGGTAGAGCACAACCTTGCCAAGGTTGGGGTCGCGAGTTCGAGCCTCGTTTCCCGCTCCATTTTTCTCTTCGGAGAATTCCTCGAAAGAGGGTGTTTCTACGGAAACAATATGATGTGTCCCATTCGTCTAGTGGCCTAGGACACCGCCCTTTCACGGCGGTAACAGGGGTTCGAACCCCCTATGGGACGCCAACTTAACGTAAGTTGTAAAAGAGCGTGATCGTATGCGGGAATAGCTCAGTGGTAGAGCACAACCTTGCCAAGGTTGGGGTCGCGAGTTCGAGCCTCGTTTCCCGCTCCATTTTCTCTTCGGAGAATTCCTCGAAAGGGGGCGTTTCTACGGAAACATATGATGTGTCCCATTCGTCTAGTGGCCTAGGACACCGCCCTTTCACGGCGGTAACAGGGGTTC
>NZ_JBMMKT010000040.1:0-439 GCF_057626615.1 Marinomonas sp. HM11-D
CGCGCAAACCCGTGCCGATGCGCGAGATGCGAGTCTTGATCGAGAGGCTTTAGCGGATAAAGCAAAGTCACTTAGGAAACAGATTACTGGGTCAACTTATTACCAAAATAAAGCCAAACATGATGCGGAAGTGCCTGACACGAACGATCCGGCTCTTTTAGAGCGAGCTAAGCAAGCCACAGCATTTACCAATGGCAACGGGACTAATCCTTTTGTAAGGCTTGCCTCAGACCAGCTGACGTTGATTATTTATGATGAAAGCGGCTCGTTTACGACCAATGAGAGACGAGCAGCGCGTTTAGAATGGAACGATCAACGTTATGCTCGGGAAGTCGCTATTTCTAATGAAATCATGAGGCAATGGGAGCAAAAGAATGGTGATATTAGCGAAGCACTAGAAGGTATTATGGAGCATTACAATAATGTTCCTCCCATTGAA
>NZ_JBMMKT010000041.1:0-439 GCF_057626615.1 Marinomonas sp. HM11-D
CTCAATGGGAGGGAGATTATTGTTATAGTCCCTAATGCTTTCTAAAGCTTCGCTAAAGTCACCATTCTTCTGCCGCCACTGCCTCATAATTTCATTCGTATTAGCCACTTCCCGAGCATAACGTTGATCTTCCTGTTCTGATAGAGCTGCGTGTCTCTCATTGGTCGTAAAAGTGCCGCTTTCATCATAAATAATCAATGTCAGTTGGTCTGGGGCAAGCCTTGCAAAAGGATTAGTCCCGTTGCCATTGGTAAATGCTGTGGCTTGCTTAGCCCGCTCTAAAAGAGCCGGCTCGTTCGTATCAGGCACTTCCGCATCATGTTTAGCTTTATTTTGATAATAAATTGGCCCATAAATCTGCTTTTCAATTGACTTTGCTTTATCCGCCAAAGCCTCTCGATCAAGACTCGCATCTCGCGCATCGGCACGGGTTTGGGCA
>NZ_JBMMKT010000042.1:0-309 GCF_057626615.1 Marinomonas sp. HM11-D
GACAACCTCACTAGCAGTACCACGCCTTCGATCAGCGGTACCGCAGAAGCCTATGCGACTGTGACCCTGTACGATACCGATGGCACTTCGGTTCTGGGCAGCACGACCGCCGATGGTAGTGGCAACTGGTCAATCACCACGTCGACGTTAGCGAATGGCGCTCATACCCTGACCGCCAAAGCGACCGATGCCGCGGGCAATACCTCCACGGCATCGTCTTCGTTGATCGTGACGGTGGATACCACGGCACCAGCGGCCCCACTGACGTTAGATTTGGCCTCTGCTAATGACTCGGGAGAGTCGTCTTCT
>NZ_JBMMKT010000043.1:0-300 GCF_057626615.1 Marinomonas sp. HM11-D
CATCGTTGGTACCGGTCACGGTGATGGTGATCGTTTGCGCTTCACTCACGCCACCGTCATTGTCGGTCGCGGTGTACGTGAACGTCACGTCACGGCTGTCGCCCGGCGCTAGGTCGTCGAAGTCGCTGCCTGGTGTGAACGTGTAACTGCCGTTCGCATTGAACGTCAAGCTGCCTGCCGCCACATCATCAACCAATGCGTAGCTTGAGACGGTGCCGTCTGCATCTGTCGCCGCTGGCACATTGCTGCTCAACGCAGTGTCTTCATCCGTCGTTGCCGTACCGTCTTTCGCCACTGGCG
>NZ_JBMMKT010000044.1:0-293 GCF_057626615.1 Marinomonas sp. HM11-D
GTACCACGCCTTCGATCAGCGGTACCGCAGAAGCCAATGCGACTGTGACCCTGTACGATACCGATGGCACGACGGTTCTGGGCAGCACGACCGCCGATGGTAGTGGCAACTGGTCAATCACCACGTCGACGTTAGCGAATGGCGCTCATACCCTGACCGCCAAAGCGACTGATGCCGCAGGCAATACCTCAACAGCGTCGTCTTCGTTGATCGTGACAGTGGATACCACAGCACCAGTGGCCCCACTGACGTTAGATTTGGCCTCTGCTAATGACTCGGGAGAGTCGTCTTCT
>NZ_JBMMKT010000045.1:0-288 GCF_057626615.1 Marinomonas sp. HM11-D
CCCGTATTACCATTGTGTATCTCGTTGTGTGCGTCGTGCATTTTTGTGTGGTGACGATAATATGACGGGAAAAAGCTACGAACATCGTCGATATTGGGTGGAAGAGTATTTGGTTTTCCTCACCCAAGTGTTTGCGGTTGATCTGTGTGCCTATGCGGTAATGAGCAATCACACCCATGTGGTGTTGCATGTTAATGCCGAGAAAGCACAGGGCTGGAGCAAGATCTTAGACACCCACACTTATTTGATCCCCGTCATTCTTCGTCTGTTCAATATTCGATCAATCTG
>NZ_JBMMKT010000046.1:0-262 GCF_057626615.1 Marinomonas sp. HM11-D
AGAAACATAAGTAATGTCGGCTACCCATAGCTGTTCAGGCCCACTTGCTTTTATCTGATGCTCACCATCTTTAATCAAGTTTGGATGGCAGTAAAAACGGCGATGACTCTGCGTCGTTTTATGGTATGAACGCCTTACTTTGACCAGTAAACGTGCCTCCCTAAGTACCCTAAACAAGCGATCTCGACCAATATAAAAGTTGTGCTCTAGGCCGAGCTTATGCTGAAGCTTTCTAGCT
Organism: Marinomonas sp. HM11-D; assembly: GCF_057626615.1. Taxonomy (NCBI): domain Bacteria; kingdom Pseudomonadati; phylum Pseudomonadota; class Gammaproteobacteria; order Oceanospirillales; family Oceanospirillaceae; genus Marinomonas; species Marinomonas sp. HM11-D. The sequence goes on from NZ_JBMMKT010000046.1 coordinate 239, forward strand.
CCCATTCGAGGATGCTTTAAACGA
>NZ_JBMMKT010000047.1:0-261 GCF_057626615.1 Marinomonas sp. HM11-D
AACTCAGTTTCAAGCTCTTTAATACGTTGCTCAGGTGTGAGCTCTTTTGACTCAGTCATAGGGTCTCCTTTTGGATGTAAAGGCGAAGCACCTTGACTCCAATCTAGCCGACCATGCTTTCTAAGCCAAACTAAAACGGTAGAACGGCCTTGTATACCGTATTTATTTTGGGCTTGTGAGTAGGTGAGTTCACCTTTTTCTACTTGATCGACAACAGCCAATTTAAAGGCAAGTGAATAGTCGCGCTGTGTGCGCTTAGAT
>NZ_JBMMKT010000048.1:0-244 GCF_057626615.1 Marinomonas sp. HM11-D
ATATATTGCACTCGATTGATCACATCATTGTTTAGACTAACTTCTCGTTCAGCTAGCAAGCAGCGCTTGTAGTAAGCCTGTCTTGTGATGCCAAGATAGCGACAACATTCAATGACGCTAAAACCATCTACTTTCTTTTCTTGGATCGTTTGGCAAGCGGCTTTTTTGACACGCTTACCCCGTAGTCACGCTTTAAAACCATGATCATGTGCTCAAAAAACTCAGCTTTTCTCTTAGTCTCAAC
>NZ_JBMMKT010000049.1:0-222 GCF_057626615.1 Marinomonas sp. HM11-D
CCACTTGCTTTTATCTGATGCTCACCATCTTTAATCAAGTTTGGATGGCAGTAAAAACGGTGATGACTCTGCGTTGTTTTATGGTATGAACGCCTTACTTTGACCAGTAAACGTGCCTCCCTAAGTACCCTAAACAAGCGATCTCGACCAATATAACAGCTGTGCTCTAGGCCGAGCTTATGCTGAAGCTTTCTAGCTCCCATTCGAGGATGCTTTAAACGG
>NZ_JBMMKT010000050.1:0-220 GCF_057626615.1 Marinomonas sp. HM11-D
GTATCTGACAGACTGATTTGCTGTTTACGAGGCTTTGGCATGTAACATCCTCCATTGACGATCATGCATCCTGAATACCGACAGTCGCCTAACCAGACGAGCAAATCTCGCCCAGCTGGCTAGAGATACTGCGGTACCGATTAAGATAACAAAGAAAATGACACCGTCATTTCAGGGTCATATTGAAGCAGCAGTGAAGCAAGAAAGATCATCCATTTGC
>NZ_JBMMKT010000051.1:0-211 GCF_057626615.1 Marinomonas sp. HM11-D
CACTTCTATCTCCGCTAGACTTGCGGTGAGGTTTTTCGCTTTCATGGAGGAAAGTCATGATTAATATAAATAACTTCATTTCAAGAAGTTCACTTCAAGGCACTGGTGCTGCCCAAAGTAATGCTGGCGATACTGCAGAAAAAGTTGCCTCGTCAGACTCGAAGGGTACATCTGGTCCAAAAATCTCTACACTTGCCCAGCAACTCAATGA
>NZ_JBMMKT010000052.1:0-202 GCF_057626615.1 Marinomonas sp. HM11-D
ACTGGTGCCGTGGTATCCACTGTCACGATCAACGAAGACGACGCTGTTGAGGTATTGCCCGCGGCATCGGTCGCTTTGGCGGTCAGGGTATGAGCGCCATCGGCTAAGGTTGATGTGGTGATTGACCAGTTGCCTTGAGCATCGGCGGTCGTGCTGCCCAGAACCGTCGTGCCATCGGTATCGTACAGCGTGACGGTGCTGT
>NZ_JBMMKT010000053.1:0-202 GCF_057626615.1 Marinomonas sp. HM11-D
GCTGGTGCCGTGGTATCCACTGTCACGATCAACGAAGACGAGGCCGTTGAGGTATTGCCTGCGGCATCGGTCGCTTTGGCGGTCAGGGTATGAGCGCCATTCGCTAACGTCAATGTGGTGATTGACCAGTTGCCACTACCATCGGCGGTCGTGCTGCCCAGAACCGTCGTGCCATCGGTATCGTACAGCGTGACGGTGCTGT